>JAKSQG010000001.1 GCA_024404275.1 Clostridia bacterium
AACGTATCCGTATAGTTATGCGTCTCTTGTTAATTACGGAGAACAAATTCTCCATCTCGAACAAAGATATAAGACCAGGCTGGTTCTATCACCATCTTACCTTCATTGTCGATAACGCCCATGCCGTTTTCCGTTTTGATCACATAATAATGACCCATGTGCGGAGCGAAATCATCATCATAAACAGGCAAAAGAAAAGGTCCGGCCAGAACAGATCCATCATCTAAGCTGATCAGGAAAAAATGATCTTCGTCCGGTGATACCCAAGCGGTATGGTCATCATTCGCCGGTTCTGCTCTTTTGTAGATACAGGGGACGCAGCTATCCCCATCCGCATCAATATATCCTGCCAATCCGCTTTGGTGAACCACTGCATAACCGTTGTTGAAATCTTCCGCGTATTCCCAATACGCGTTCGTAAATGGTTCACCGTTCTGTAAGATATACCGGAAGCCAATTTCATCGGCTACTACCGTTTTGCCATCATGAAAATCACCTGCATACTGATATATAATTGGAATAACAACATTGCCCGAACGGTCGATATAACCTGAAAGGCAAGTATCCTCCGAATAAACACATGCCAGATTTTCCGAAAAGCGAGTGGCCATCGTCCATTCTGCATTGGCTTGGATTACCATTGATCCGCCATCATCAATAAAAACACGGCTGCCGTCCGTTTCCTACACATAAGCCAAACCACAGGAAAACGGCTGTGCATCATCGAAACGGCACGGAATGACTTCATCGAAGTGAATATCCACATATCCAAACAACAACAGCTCCGCATCCAGTACCAGTATTAGCGAATCTTCCGTATCTCCACCGTACGTCTGCCTGTATATAAAATCTGTTCGCTCCTTCGTTACCGCATTGTACAAGGCGCATTTTTCCATCCCATCGACCCAGCTGATTACGCGAATGATAGAGGGTTGTATTGTATCTATTTGATAACTGTACTCTGAGTACGGATAGACCAACTCACCATCGTCGGCAATCAAACCTATCCATCCATTTGCGTCATAAACTTCGATCAGGTTGTTTATCCTGGAGTTGGAATAATACGATTCAGCAACTCCTCCTGTGGCCAGTCGTGTTGCAAATAGCATTGTTCCAATTGCAATAAGCAGTAGTAGTTGAGCTCTTACTTTCATATTATCTCCTGCATAAACATTGCTTCAGTCCCATGGATAATGAACAAATGGCATTTTCCCATAATGTGTAAAGTTCGTGGTGCTCAACTATGAAACAATAACTTTACCTGCAGATATTGTTGATCGGGTTTTACTTCATATATCTCATGCGAATAGATATTATAAAGATCAATGCGACCGGTGCTAGTTGTCACTTCTCTGTTGACACCATAATTATGGGCACAAATCCATCTACACATTGTTTTTATTGTCTCTTGTGGCAGTGCAATTCATTAGAATCATAGTGCCTCCCAAATGTCATATATCTGCCATCTGCATGGTAAAACAAACTGAATATATAGCTTCAGTGGAATATCCTTTGCGCCGGCGTTGTTGCTTCCGTGAAAATGAGAATACCGTGTTGCAAAGAAAAACCCATCAGTTGATACGCATAAGAGAGGCATAGAGAAGCTGCATTCTTTCTCTTCATTTAGATACCACGAAGTATTCAACCCGATGTCATCATGTATCCACGAAAAGCATCGTTCGGTTGTAATGTAATCAGACACATCGGCATAAGTAGTCTTCTCCTGTATGCATTTGTATAATAGTCGTTGACATGATATCGACATGATAAAATAAAAGCAAATGAGGATTACGAAAAACGTAAACAATAAAACTCTCAATTTCATACTTTTTTCCTTTCGACACTGATGCTTCTTCTTGTCAGTATTCATCCTTCATCAGTAGTATATCATACAAATAAGCATAGGATAACCTTACCTGCAGAAGATATTGCTTGAACAACCGCATTGCTTATTGCCTCACCGGTTATAGGGTTTGTATAAGCTCCAATATATAGTCCCATATATAGACAAGATTAAAAACCGGGCAAGACAATTCTTTGAATCTTTGCTCCATCAGAATAATAACAGTAGTTATTCCAAATAATCCAGTCTTTGGGTGGCAAAGCAATTGGATAAATCGAAATATTGGAATAATCCGATAAATCGATTGCAATCAATTCGTTATTGATTTGGTTGTAAAAATATAGGGTGTTTTGGTCAATACAAAATGAATGGCTAATTGCTCCGAAAACATTTGTGGAGTAGACAAGCTAAAACGAGTTGGTATCCAAAGATGAACAATATATTGCCCCATTACATTCTGCAACGATAGTGTGACCGTCATCTACACATACCGCATTCGAATTGATATCCAATGGCAGTGAAAAAAACTGCTTACTTGCTACATGGTAATAAATCCCCAGTCTGGATGAGATGCAAAGGAACTGAGATCCATTCATCCCCCGGTGCAATGGTGCTTCAGTGTTGATATACTACCATTCGAATGAATGCAAACTCAAGAGTGATATTTGTGAATCATACTGTTTATACTTGATAACAGCATCTTTAAACAGTCTGAAATTGTAAATCTAGTCTTGTTCACTCCACACTAGCTTGTTCCAATTGTCAATCTCATAGAGTAAATATTCTCGATTGATAACATATCCTGATAACGGATATGCGGTAGTGCTTTTCCGAATAAGGACAAAGTCTCCTTGAATCTGAAAAGAAAGGTTGACATTGAAAGGGACGATAAACTCCTTTTCTTTTCTGTTTCCGTTTTCTTCAATTCGTGTTAGAGTATACCTGTTGGTTAGCAAACCTTTCTGATTTGATATATAGAGCAGACCTTTTGAATCAAGTCTGAATCCGGATTCACAAGGAGTGGATACGGTGGCACTCTTAAAACTGAAATGTATGAGCTACTATTCTGCATGGGCTAAAACAATACCTTCGCAGGGAAACAGAAGAAAACAAACGATAATAAAGATATTCCAAGGATTGACCTTCATCTTACAGCTACCTTGTTTTAAATATGTCAGTTCATGGTACATTATATTACGTTTAGTGTCTTTTGTTAATCCTGAAAAACAAGTCCTTCATCCCGGATAACAATATAAGACCATACCGGGTCCACGATTGTCTGACCCTCGTTGTCAATAACACCCATACCGTTCTCCGTTTTAATGATATAGTACTGGCCTATGTGTGGAGAAAAATCATCATCATAGTAGTAATTGTCTAGTTCTCACTTTTTGTATTACATACAGTGACGCAATAATGCATAAAAAAACCTTCAGAAAGCAACGCAAAGACCAACGGAAGAGCTTAAACATTTGGTCTGTGTTCTCCTTGTTAGCTTATTCAAGAGCACTTTGATGGCAGAGACTGTCATTGTAGAAATTGTAGCTGGCATTCCCTTCGTTGTCAATGTCGGTATGGAGAATAAAAGCAATTTGCTCAAATCAAAAGACGGGGAATAAAGGTTCCCCGTCTTTTTTGTTGGAACGTCGATAATGGATTGTGCATCACATGACGTTCAGTGTCTTTTGTTGCCGTTACCGTTTTCCCTCCGCCGTGTTTACCGGAGGATGCTCAGCTTGGAAAAACAGCGAAATCATTTCCTTCGGCAGTGTCAGTGCCTCCCCCCAGGGATTGATGACAATGCCTTCGACCCGGTCATTGCGGAGCGTCGCGTCAAAGATCCAATCGATAAACTGAGAAAGCAGCCCATTGACGCTTTCCCCTTTCCGATACTCCCGCTCGGATGTAAAAGCCACCATCCACAGCTTTCCGTCCGGCCCCTGAACCGTGCAAAATTCAAACGCGAGCGGTTCATTGTTCGTCACAACATCGCCCACCTTTACCTTGCCGATATCAATGAATTTATTAATATCAAATTTCATGCGGGTCGGAATCAGAAAATGGCCGTTTTGAAGCATTCGCCAATGGATCGCATCCAGAACCGCTGCCATCGATTCGCGTGTTCCTTCAGCGCCCAGCCGGTGAATCGCTGCTTCAACTTGTTCATTGCCCTTCAGAAAGCAGTCCGGCTCATCCGCCGCCGGACGGTTCAGCGTCCGATCAAACCGATTCAGCACTTCCAGCATATCGGGTTTCACGCGGTTTCTCACTTCCGCCTGAAGAATGGCCGGCATGCCGTAAAAGGCTTCCGCCATCGCGGCGGCAATGTCCGTCAGCGTATCGCAGTCGCCGCCGAGAGAAACAGCAGTACGAACAACATCCTCAAAGCTATCTCCCTCCATAAAGGCCGTGATGGCTTCGGGGACGGTCTCCTGACAGCTTTCAACATGATGATAATACGGACGGATTTCGTCAATGGTACGATTCAGCCTGTAGTGAAACTCCCGGCACACATACTCCCTGATCTCTTCTTTCCTTTTGCCGTTTCGCGCCAGATAGATAACGCTTGCAACCGCTTCAGCGCCTTTGATGCCTTCCCGATGATTGTGCGTTACCTCGGCAGTTGCCCGGGCCACAGCGCGAGTGCGTTCAAGGGAGTCATACAACCATCCGGCCGCAGAGACACGCATCGCAGAGCCGTTGCCATAGCTTCCGTACGGCTGCGGGTCGGACGCTTGCAGCCAGTATCTGAAACGGCCTCCATAGCCGGCATGGGGATATTTGCGTCCCCACTGCTGCATCGCTTGAACGACATTCTGCCGGATCATCTCCAAAGGCGCATCCTTTCCGGCGTTCAGGAGTGCTTCTGCCACAGCCACCGTCATCACAGTATCGTCTGTAAACGCAGCACCCTCGGCGAACAATTCAAATTCCTTCTTCTTGTGCCCGCGGTCAAACTCATAAGGACTTCCGATGATATCTCCGGCAATTGCTCCATACATGATCATGCACTTCCTTTCCTTGATTACGGAAGCAGTGTATCATATCCCGGTTTGCACAAGGTCGCCTCTCGGGCGACAAATAAAAAAACGCCGGAAGCGTTATGCTCCCAGCGTCGGCTGATTGTATTTGAACAAAACCGGATTGATCGCCCAGAGAATGTCATAGTTCTTGTTCTGAATAAAATAAGAAACGATGATGTCAAACTTGCTTGACGACGACAGGGCCCATTCCGCTTTGGACAAAAGCTCCACCGTCTCCTCCATGCTCAGCTCCAAAGCAATCGCAAGCGCCACGGCGGTTTTCTTTTTCGGGTGGTAATCCGGATTGCACCGGATTTTTGAAAAGTGTTTTCTGTCGATGTTTGCCTTGGTGTATACATCCGAATCCTTCAACCCGCGCTCATCGATCATGCGGAACAGACACTGTTGGAATGTCTCATTCTTCTGGTCAAGCAGCTCTTCCAGGTTCATCTCCATCATGCTGCAGCAGGGAGCCGGCGGCATCCTGTCCGTTTCTGAAGATGCCTCCGACATACGGAGCGATTGTTTCAATCTTTCCTGCTCCGTAAGCTCCTGACGCCGGAGCATTTCAATGCGCTGCAGACTCCGCTCATCTTCCGGGAATCTATCCCCATACTCAAAAGCGTGTTGTTTGCGTACCGAGGCATCATCGATCAGCGCGGCAACATTTTCAAACACCTTGCCGGAAAGCTCAAAGGAAGCCCTGTCAAACACCACCAGATAGACGACCAGTTCATGTCCCAGCAAAAAAGAACTGATTTCACGGATGGCAATCTGCAGTGCCTGATCCTTTGGGAAACCGTAAACCCCCGTTGCCATCAAAGGAAAAGCAATGCTCCCGCATCCCAGTTCAAATGCTTTACTCAATGATTTTCGGTAGCAGGATGCCAGAACATCAAACTCGCCTGATTTTCCATCCTTCCATACAGGACCGACAGCGTGAATAATATATCGGGCCTTCAACCCGAAGGCGTCTGTCACCGCGATCTCTCCACGCTCAATGGCACCGATCTTTTTCCGTTCTGCCAGAAGTGCTTCAGCACCGGCGGCCTCGTATACCGCACGGTCGGTACCGCCGGCGTAGACGGGCTCCGGGTTTGCGGTGTTGACGATCACGTCAGCCTTTACTTTGGTGATATCATTCCGGATAATCTGAAAAGGCATCAAACCCCTCCTTCCTTCACCCTTCGATACGATTCTTTTCCACCCTGATTGCCTTTTTCAGCACGCTGTGTGTACTCAAACGAACGCAAAAAACTTCACTTTGCCCCATCGGCCTTCGGCAGCGGAGCTCTCTCCAGCGCGCCGATAAAATCGCGGATATAGTCCGCCATCGCATCCAGCATTTCCACGCCCCATTCGCGGGTGGCATTCGTCGGCACATCGCTTCCCATGCCGTGCGCCAGCCAACCGTTATCCGTAATGCTGTTCACATGACGCGGCACCGTAACCATACCGCCTTTGAATTCCACACTCGTCCATGAAGTGCTGGGCAATTCATCCGAGATATCATTACGGATGCACTCGCCAAGGGTCAGATACTCACTGTGGATCAGCGTGGGATCTACTGCCATCACACCCGCAGTTTCTTCGGCGCCGCCGTGGCCGCCCTTCCATTCCGGACGGATCTGCCCCGCGATCAGCCACCAGTTGACGATGGCGAGATAGCCGCCGCGCTCAAACACTTTGATGCCCACCTGCTCGATGGATTTGACGTTGCCGCCATGACCATTCAGAATGATGAAACGACGGAAGCCGTATTCAAACAATTGGTCGCAGATAGTCTGCAGAACTGCCCGCAATCCTTCCACACCCAATGACACGGTACCGGCAAAGCCGCGCAGATCATCGGTCGCACCATACGGCAGCGTCGGGGCGATCACCACATCGGGAAAACGCTCCTCCAGCAGCTCCGCGATACGGTTCGGTATGATCGTATCCGTTCCCAAAGGCATGTGTTTTCCGTGGCTTTCGAGGCTGCCGACAGGGATGACGACAGTATCCTTCCGTGAAAGATATTTTTCCACATCCGGATAGCTCATTCTTTCCAGAAACATCGCTATTCCTCTCTTTGCTTACAAGGATGCGCCGTTGCTTTCAATCACTGTGCGGTACCATGCCGCGCTGTCCTTGGGAATGCGGCGGCAATCATCCGCATAATCCACATAGACCAGTCCAAAGCGGTCATTATAACCGTTTGCCCACTCGTAGTTATCCATCAGGCTCCAGGCAAAATATCCACGCACATCCACGCCGTTTTCCGCCGCACGGCGCAAAGCCAGCAGATAGCGGTTCATATAATCCTGACGGTTCGGATCATGCACTTTTCCGTCCAGCGAGATGGCATCGTGACAGGACATGCCGTTTTCGCTGATGACGATCGGCGTATGGTACCGCTCATACAGGAAATACGGTCCCCAATACAGGGCATCCGGCTGCACCGACCACTGAATACCGGTCTTGGGATGACCGCGCTGCGGCAGCAGCATTTCCCAGCCCTCGGCGTTATCCGCGGCACGAATGACATCACCATTATAAATATTCTGGCAATAATAATCCAGCGGCTGACAGATCTCCTTCAGGTCTTTCTCCCAACCACGGGGCAGGTATTTTTCCAGGCGGCGCAGTCCATCTTCAGGATAGGAACCAAGCAGCGCAGGATCGCTCCACCAGGAAGTCGACCATGTCCAGTCACCGGAACCCGCATTGAAATAACGGCGGCGCGCCGCGGCAATATCTTCCGCGCTGCTGCTTGCGGGAATGGCTGCGTTTCCGCACGGTGCGTAGCTGACACGGGCATCGGGCACATTGGCACGGATGATTTGAACAGCACGTCCATGAGAAAGCAATACATGGTGGCTCATCGGCACAAGGGATGCGTCATAGAGCTTCAGACCCGGCGCATGCGCACCGATGCCGTAGCCAAGACCGATAAAGCACTGCGGCTCATTGAACGTAATGTAGTCCTTTACACGATCCCCGAAATGTTTGGTGACCGCATCCACATAGTCACAGAACCACTTGCTGCTGTCAGGGTTCTCCCAAGCGCCCTTTGCCTGCAGGGCAGAAGGATAATCCCAATGGAAAAGGGTCATGAAGGGACGAATATTCCACTTCAGCAGTTCATTGACCAGCTTGTCATAAAACGCCAAACCACGGGGTTCCATGCGTCCCGTTCCTTCCGGAAAGAGGCGGGACCAGGAAACGGAAAAGCGATAATTGCGGATGCCCAGATCATGCATCAGCTTTACATCCTCTTCCACCCTGTGGTAATGATCGCAGGCAACATCACCGTTATGATCCTGAAAAACCTTCCCGGGCGTGTGTGAAAAATCATCCCAGATGGAACGGCCGCGGCCGTCTTCATTCCAGGCACCCTCGATCTGATAAGAAGCCGTGGCGGTGCCCCAGATAAAACCATTTCTGAAACCCATAGTGTTTTCCTCCCTTTTACGGAAAAGGCAGGAAGCCCTGAAACACAGGTGCTTCCTGCCGTGCTTGATACTATATTACTCTTTTACGCCGCCGAGTGCAACACCGCGGATGATGAATTTGCTCAGGCACAGATACACGATGATCACAGGCAGAATGGACAGTGCGATCATCATATAGGTCATGCCCTGGTCCAGACTGGCGGGATCCTTGCCGCGCAGCGTGGCAATCAGGATCGGCAGGGTCTTCTTGGTCGGGTCAGAACCGGGAATAACAATGGCGGGAACGAAGTAGTTATTCCAGGAGTTGACAAAACTGAAGATGGCCTGCACGGCAATGGCGGGTTTGGTAATGGGCAGCACGATGCGGTTGAAGGTGCCAAACTCGCTGCAGCCGTCAATGCGGGACGCTTCAACGATCGCCATCGGCAGTGCGGAATCCATGTATTGCTTCATGAAGAAGAATACAGTCGGAGCCGCCATGGCAGGCAGAATCAGCGCAAGATAGGATGTGTACCCTTCCGTCCAGCCAAAGCCGCGGATCAGATCGATGAAACCGAGGGTGCTGACCTGGGTCGGAATCATCATCACCAACAGGATGAAGCTGAACACAAAGTTCTTGAGCTTAAAGTCATAGGCGTGGATGGCATAAGCCGTCAGAGCGGAAACGTAGGTCGACAGGCCGGCCACGCTCAGTGAAATGATCAGGCTGTTCAGCATACCGTACCAAACCGGCAGATCCTGCTGCGCCATCAGCTTATCCCAGTTGGCCTTGAAGTTGGTACCGGGCAGAAGGCTGATACCGCCGATGATCTCGTTATTGGTGCGGGTGCAGTTGATCATCAGCAGATAGAAGAAGAACAGGCACAGGAAGGACAGAATGCCAAGGACAGCATAAGCCAGAATGCGGCGAACATGGATGAAGCCCGCCAACAGCGTGATGCCTGTCATGACCGCTACGATACTCAGGATCAGACCGACGATGAGAATCGTGGAGACGGTAGATGCACTTGCGGAAACTGCCTCATCCAAAGCAGCAAAGGCTTCAGAATAGCTTTCCGCTCCGTTCTTGCTTTTGAATGCATCAAGCTCTTCGGCGGCTTTTTTGCCGGATTCAACGGCGGTCACCACGGCAATATCCGCTTTATCCGCTTGCTTGGCCATCGAGGTATAAGAGGTGGTGATACCGACATCGCAGTCGCTCTTGGTGAAGCCGGCGGCGTTTGCATACACAACCGCGGTAATAAACGCTGCCAGAGCGGCAACGGCGATGATAATCTGCAGAGCGGCAATGCCCTTTCGTTTTTTCTCATCCGCTTTGCCGACAAAGAACGCCGAGATTCCCAGCAGCACAGCCAGCACAGCCGCAACTACTGCCATGATGACCACTTTGCTGCTGCTATCCTGTTTTTCAGCCAGGTTTTCTTCCCCGAACTGTTTGAAGGATACGCTGCTTTCTTCAATCTTCTTCAGCTTGTTGGTTGCAATGGTCAAAGCACTGTTATCTTTTTTGATCACGCCCGCCAGGTTGCCAAAGGCTGCTTCGGCGTCCTGATCGTTTTCGAAGAAACCGCGAACTGCCTGCTCCGCTTCTGCAATGGCTGCGGCAAAGCCGTTCTTTTCTTCTTCGGTTGCAGCGGCATCACGATTGGCATACAGCTGAAGCAGTGCATTCTCAGCTGCCATTTTGCCGTTATTGAATTCAATCGTAGCCCGATAGGCCGCCGCATCGCTGTCATTGCGCGCATCGCTGAAGACCGCCAGATTGGTCAGAAAATCGGTGGTTTCTCCCGCAAGGAGGCCCCGGACGCTGATACCGGCCATCACCGCGCAAATGAGCATCAGCACAGCAACGACTGCCAGTACGGCACGGCAGGAGCGTACGCGTTTACGTTCTGCCTGTGCGGAGGAGGAAACGACATCTGTAAGTCTGCCCATTATTTGTTTCCTCCTTTCATGGACGCCAGCTGACGCTGCTTCTGCATTTGACGGGAATCCTTATTGAGATAGTTGAACATGAACATGCTGATGACGGCGGTAATGACAAACAGGATCACCGACAGCGCGCCGCCCATGCCGTAGTTCTTGGACTTGCTGATGTAGTTGTTCAGCAGCATGATGAGCGTCATGCTCTCACGGTTGGGGTTGCCAACGCCGTTGGTCAGAATCTGCGGAACGTCAAACATCTGCAGACCGCCGATCATTGAGGTGATCAGCATATAGCTGAGAATCGGCTTGATCATCGGCACGGTGATGCGCCAGAAGGTATCCCAGGCATTTGCACCGTCGATCTGTGCCGCTTCAAACATGCTGTTGTCAATGCCCATCACACCGGCCATCAGGATGATGGTGGTATTGCCGAACCACATCATGAAGTTCATGGAGCCAACCAGACCGCGTACCGTTCCGGTATAGCTGAGGAAGCGCACGCTGTCGATACCGACCGAGTTGAGCACGCTGTTCACCGGTCCGCGATCAGAGAAAAGCGCGAAGAAGAGCATGGCAAACGCCGAGGCCATGATCATGTTCGGCAGATAGATCACCGTTTTGAAAAAGGCCTGTCCCTTGATTTTGAGGGTCAGATCGGTAAACCACACCGCCAGCAGCATGGAAATCACCAGCTGCGGCACAAAGCCGATCAGCCACATCACGGCGGTATTGCTGATAAACTTCAGCAGGTCATAGCGAGTGAAGATATCAACAAAGTTCTGGATGCCCACAAAGTTAGGGCCTACTGCCTTCAATCCGCCTTCGAAATAGTATTCAAAGAAGGAATAATAGAAGGTTTTCACCAGCGGGATGAGCGTGAACACCGCAAATGTTGCAAAGAAGGGAATCAGGAAAATGTATCCCCATTTTGCATAGCTGACGGATTTTCTCTTTCGGGTTAGTTTCGACATGCCATTAGCCACCTTCTCTTCGTGTTGGTCAAATTCCGTTCTTCAGGCTGAAAGATTCAGCCTCTCACCGGAACTCCCGCATGCGGAAGCTCCGGCGAGAGGCCGTTTTTTCTCCGTGGGGGAGCCGCGAAATCCGCGGCTCCCCGCACGAAGCGATTCAGTTATCTGAGTGGATCCTCTGATAATCAGAAGGACAGCTCGGGATGCTTTTCGAGCATCACGGTGTAGAAGTTGTTCCAGGCGGTGTCCAGATCAACGATACCGTTGAAGTAGTCATGCATGGCGTTCTGGATCTGCTCGGTGCAGGTCTGATCATACATGGTGGACTTGGCGCGGTTGATGTTCTGAGCATTGGCCAGCAGCACGCTCACGTAGTTCTGGCCGCCCAGGAACGCATCACCGAAAGCGGGATCGTTGGCGAAGCCTTCCATAACGGAAACGCTGTTGGTGAAGTCGGACTTTTCCTTGACGATGGTGGTCAGAACGTCCTTGTCGATGGTCATGGTCTTGATGATGTCAGCAACCAGAGCTTCGTTATCGGTGCCCTTGGCAGCGCAGATCCAGGTGCCGCCCCAGGAGAAGCCAACGGGGCCTTCGCAGACAGCCCAGTCACCGGCAGTACCGGCGCCCATGGAGTAGTCGAAGAACCAGGCGGGTCCGAAGTAGCAGAAGACCTTGGAATCATGAGCCATGTCAGCGGACCAGTCGGGATCCCACAGCTTGGTGCCGTTGTTCCAGCCGTTTTCGGTGAACTTTTTGGTCTGGGCGATCCAGGCTTCCACGGCGGCGTCCTTCTGAATCTTGCCGTCGACGACCCAGGAGGTGCTCATGTTGTCGGTGAAGGTACGATAGGTGTCATCATAACCGGAAACCATCTTGATGCCGGCATCGGCCATCATTTCGGCCACAGCTTCGAAGGACTCCCAGTCGCACAGCATTTCCTGCACAGTCTCGGGATCATCGGTGCCCAGCACTTCCAGAGCCAGGTCACGGCGATAGATCAGACCGGCGGGGCAAGCCTGCCAGGACAGACCCTTGATCTTGCCTTCGGCGTCAGTCATGATGTCCAGGGTGTACTGATACATATCGGCGATGTCTTCGGCGGTGATGCCCAGATCGGCGATATCATAAGCCAGATCCATGTACTTCACAGCGTAGTCGGCTTCCACCAGGAAGATGTCGACCTTCTTGTCGGCGGGAGCAGAATCCTGAGCCTGCAGAGCGGCATCCAGCTTGTTCTGATAGTTGTTCTCGGCGTTGGGCTCTTCGATCCAGTTGACGGTCACGCCTTCGGGAACGGTGTAGTAATCGGTGAAGCGGGTCTTCCATTCATCGTTCCAAACGAAGATGTTCAGAACAGTTCCTTCGTCAGCGAAGGCCACAGCGCACAGGCTGAGCATCATCGCAGCGATCAGGAGAGCGGAAATGAGTTTCTTCATGGTTTTTCCTCCTTTTATAATTATCCCATTTTCGGGATATTATTCATGATTGGGGGCTGCCAGCGTCTGCCCAGGCAGGTAGCAGCAGGGAACGGTCTCGATCTCGGGGAAGGTCACTTCCGGGTGTTCCACCAACTCGATCAGTTTTTGGGCTGCCGCTGCACCGATGGCTTCGGTATCCTGACGGATGGTGGTAAGCGCCGGGCGGGTTCGCTGCAGCAGCGGCACACCGTCGTAACCGACAATGGAGATATCCTACGGAATGCGCAGACCTTTTTCACGTATGGCTTCAATGCCGCCCAGTGCGGCGTAGTCGTCCGGCATGAGGATGCAGGTGGGCGGTTCGGGAAGCTCCAGCATTTTTCTTACCTGATGACGGGTGCGAGCCGGGTTGTGATACTCGCTTTCGATCAGATAACCATCGGGAATGTCCAAACCGGCATCTATCATCGCCTTGCGGTAGCACTTTACGCGGGCTGTGGAGACTGATTTTTCCGCGCCGTGGACATAGCCGATCTTTTTGTGACCCATTGCAAGAATGTTCTGCATCAGCAGCTCCATACCCTGACGGTTGTCAGAACGGACGCAGCTGCGTTCCTGAAACAGATAGTCAACGGTGACCAGCGGAATCTCGCTGCGTAAAAGCTCCTGTACCTGCGGATCTTCAAAGTGGCAGCATACGATGCATACACCGTCAAATTTCCGGCTCCGGCAATGCTCCAGGATGGTACTGCCTGTGCTTGTTCTTTGGGAAATGAAGGTGATGTCATATCCGCGGGCTTCAGCCCCCATGCGGAACGCCTGCAGGATGGGAGAAAAGTAGCTGTGCGTCAAACCGCTTTCGGAGTCATCCGCATAGAGAACGCCAAGCGTGTAGGTTTTGCCGCTTCTGAGTCCCCGCGCAGCAGCATTGGGGTTATATCCCAGCTGAGCGGCCTTTTCCTTAACAATCCTGCGGGTCTCTTCATTCACGTCCGAGTAACCATTCAGGGCTTTGCTGACCGTGGATACCGATAATCCGCAGGCAGCGGATAGTTCCTTGAGTGTCATCTGAACTCCGCTTCCGTTTCTAAATCGTTTTCGTTGAACATAATATAACACACTCAAAATCAGAATGCAAGTACTTTTTTTATTTTTTTTGATAATATTTCAACCATTTTTTCCTTTATAGATAGTTGATTTATCCTTTCCAATGCATTATAATAACTCTATTCGAAAACGTTTTCTTTGAGAAAAGGCACTCTTCGCACCGTGCTTTTCGGTTATTCTTTCTTATCAGGAGGTAAAACCACAGTGGAATACGGTCATTTTGACGATGCCGCCCGGGAGTATGTCATCACCCGGCCGGATACGCCTTCTCCCTGGATCAACTATCTGGGCAGCGAAGCCTTCTTCACCCTGATGAGCAATACCGGCGGCGGCTATTCCTTCTATAAAGATGCCCGCATGCTGCGCATCACGCGCTATCGCTATAACAACGTACCGCTTGACGCCGGCGGTCAGTATTTCTACATTAACGACCATGGCACCGTCTGGACTCCCGGCTGGATGCCCGTACGCACCCCATTGGACCATTATGAATGCCGTCATGGTCTTGGCTACAGCAGTATCACCGGCGAGAAGAACGGCCTTTGTGTCAAGGAAACAGCCCTCGTCCCGCGCGGAAAGAATGCCCTGGTCACCCGGGTCGAACTGAAAAACGCTTCTGCTGAAAGCAAATGCTTCACCCTGACCAGCTTTGTGGAATTCTGTCTGTGGAATGCCCAGGACGATTCCACCAACTTCCAGCGCAATTTTTCTACCGGCGAGGTTGAAGTGGAAGGCAGCGCCATTTATCATAAGACCGAGTATCGTGAACGCCGCAACCATTATGCAGTGTATGCCGTCAATGCCCCGATCGACAGTTTTGAGACGGACCGTGACAGTTTCCTCGGCGCATACCGAGGATTCAACGATCCCCGTGCCGTTCTGGAAGGTGCAGAGAACAGCATGGCCAGCGGTTGGGCTCCCGTGGGCAGCCACCAGCTGAAGGTATCCCTCGCTCCTGGAGAAGAGCGTTCCTTCATCTTTGTGCTGGGCTATTGTGAAAACCCGCAGGAAGAAAAGTTCATCGCTCCCAATGTGATCAACAAAGCGCCCGCTGATGCGCTGCTCGCCGCTTTCCGTACCGATGATGATTTCGAAGCCGCTCTGGCGGAAATGAAAGCATACTGGAACGAGCTGCTTTCCATCTATCAGGTGCAGACCGGTGAATCCCGTTTCGATCGCATGGTCGGCATCTGGAATCAGTACCAGTGCATGGTCACCTTCAACATGTCCCGTTCCGCCAGCTATTATGAAAGCGGCATCGGTCGAGGCATGGGTTTCCGTGATTCCACGCAAGACCTGCTCGGCTTTGTTCACCTGATTCCCGCCCGTGCCCGTGAGCGTTTGCTGGACATCGCCGCCACCCAATTCCCCGACGGCAGCGCTTATCACCAGTATCAGCCGCTGACCAAGCGCGGTAACTTTGACGTTGGTTCCGGCTTCAACGATGACCCGCTGTGGCTCATCTTCGGCGCGGCTGCGTACATCAAGGAGACCGGCGATCTGTCGATCCTGCACGAATCCGTCCCCTTCGATAATGACGAATCGCTGGCGCAGCCTTTGATGGAGCATCTTCGCCGTTCTATCCACTATACTCTGGAGCACCTCGGTCCGCACAAGCTGCCGCTGATCGGCCGTGCGGACTGGAACGACTGCCTCAACCTGAATTGCTTCTCCGCTACGCCCGGTGAAAGCTTCCAGACGACCGCCAACTTTGAAAGCGGCATTGCCGAAAGCCTCTTTATCGCCGGCATGTTCATCGGTGTCTGTCCCGACTACGAAAAGCTGTGCCGTCTCTATGGCTGGAACGAGGAAGCCGATCAGGTCGCCGGTTGGAAGAAAGCCATGACCGAAGCCGTTCTGAAAGATGGCTGGGACGGCGAATGGTTCCTGCGTGCCTACGATGCCTACGGCAACAAGATCGGTTCTGACAGCTGTGAAGAGGGCAAGATCTTCATTGAACCGCAGGGCTTCCTGGTTATGGCCGGCGTTGGCGTTCAGGAAGGCTATGCTGTACGTGCCATGGATTCCGTCCGTCATCACCTGCTCGGCGAGCACGGCGTGGCCATCCTGACGCCGCCGTACACACGTTATCATCTGGAACTTGGTGAAATCAGCTCCTATCCCCCGGGATACAAGGAGAATGGCGGCATTTTCTGCCACAACAACCCCTGGATCGTCATCGGTGAAACGGTGCTGGGCCGCGGCGGCAACGCATATGATGTGTATGTACGCACCTGCCCCGCCTTCATCACCGATCAGAAGCTGCACCACACTGAACCGTATGTATACA
The DNA here is from genome assembly GCA_024404275.1 of Clostridia bacterium. Lineage (GTDB taxonomy): Bacteria > Bacillota > Clostridia > Christensenellales > Aristaeellaceae > SFMI01. The sequence continues at coordinate 16,016 of JAKSQG010000001.1, forward strand.
GCCAGATGGTAGCCGGTCCCTATGCGCCGCGCAGCGGTCAGGCCAAAAACAGTTGGTTGACCGGTACCGCTGCCTGGACCTTCTACGCCGCCAGCCAGTCCATTCTTGGCATCAAGCCTGACTATGACGGACTGATGATTGATCCCTGCCTGCCTGGAAATCTGACGGATGTGTCCATTACCCGCCGTTTCCGTGACAGCGTATATCATGTGCATATTGTCAACAAAGCCGGCAACACCAAAGGTCAAATGAGCATGACCATGGACGGCATCGCCGTCAATGGCAATGTGCTGCCTGCCGTTCCCGGAGAGCATCAGGTAGAAGTCATCATGGCCTGAAAGGCATAACAAAACGCGTCCTGCACTCTGTCAGTTTCAGAGGCAGGACGCACTTTTTATTCTGTTTCTTATCTTACTTATCCAGGTGGACATCCATCTGCGGATAAGGAATGGTGATGTTCTTGTTCTGGAAGGCCTTTGTCATCTCCTCCAGCAAATCAAAGTGCACATCCCAATAATCCGCCGTCTTTACCCATACACGCAGCGTGTATACCAACGCACTGTTATCCTGTTTGGAGAGGCGTACAAAAGGTGCCGGATCACGCAATACCTTTTTGTGGTTCTGTGCCACGGTCATAATGGTCTCTTTGACCACCTGAACCGGAACATCGTATCCCGCGCTGAATGTCATATCCACGCGGCGGTTGCCGTTATTGGAAAAATTGGTAATTGTCGCGCTGGTGATGCTGCCGTTTGGCACCGTGATGGTTTTGTTATCCGGGGTATTGATGATCGTGGAAAACAAACCGATTCCTTTGACGGTGCCGCCGATGCCGGTTACCTCCACATAATCCCCCACATGGAACGGATGCAGCGCCAGCAGCATCAGACCGCCGGCAACATTGGACAGAGCTCCTTGCATGGCCAGACCGACGGCTACGCCGCAGGAAGCCAGCACGGTGATGAGGCTTGCAGTATCAACGCCGATGATGCCGCAAACGATCATAATCAGCAGCGTATATACAACAATGCTGACGCTGCTTTGCAAAAATCCCCTCAGGTTGGTATCCAGCTTATCAAAAAATTTGGCGTCCCCGACCCATTTGGTCAGCCATCTGGCAAAGCGAACGCCGAGAAAGACAGCAACCGCAGCTTCCAGAAGCTGCAGCCCCACCGTCATCACAAAAGTGGCGGCCGCCTGCGCCATCGAATCAAAAAAGCCCATCGAATGCCCTCCACGGAAAGAATGAACAAAGCACGTTTCTATGCCCTTCTGTTGTAACATAAAAATTCCGTCAGAGCAAGTCATTTTATGAAGTAAAAAGGCTTGTTTCTGTTTTTTCGCAAAGATGCCTTCTGATATATCGAAACAGGCCTGTCCCGACAAAGGACAGGCCTGCGCATAAAAGTATGGCTGATTATTGAATGACGCCAAAGGCCATCAGGAAATCACGCACTTCGTTGAACTCGGCTTCGTTCGCCGGCATAGCCATTCCATATTCCGCAAGAACGGAGCAGAACTGATCATAAGTGACCAAGCTCGGTGTATAACTGCCATCCGCCTGCATGACGCTCATCTTCAGCATTTCGCCGCTTTCCGCCTTCAAAAGCAGTTCGTTCAGTGTGGACGGAAAAGCATCGTCTGCTGCTCCCGATGTATTTGCGTCAGCAGAAGCCGCCGCGGATGCAGAAGCATTTCCGGAAGAAACGATTTTCAGATCGGCAGGAAGCTTGTCAATTTCCACCCACATGACCGGGCGCACGCCAATGCTGCCGCAGCCGCCCTGCATGATAGAAGCACCCTTAAAGATGTTGCTCTGATAAACCATCGTCATGCAATACGTATCGCCCGCATCGCGAAGCACCCAATGAACGTACGAATCGAAGGCGTTGATATTATACGCAAAACAATGATGAAAAGCAATCGGTTCACGTAGTTTCTTTTTTGTAATATCTGGGTGTATATTTTCCCGTATACATCACTCTACTGTCGGTAGAGTGGCATTTTTTCTCTTTTGACAGGAGAATCGGCATTCTTTGATGCGGAGATACCAAGTCCGCAGTTCGTAGAACACGAAACCGCGTTCTACTGCTATACTGGTTTTACAACAAACGGAGGGAAAGAACATGCTTAACAATCAGCTTTGCATTTTTGGCGATTCCATTTATTGCGGTGTCACCTTTGACGAAACCTTTGGACGCTATACCCTTTGCCGCAATACCTTTGATAAGAAACTTCGTTCCTTCGGCGTGACCGTCCGCAACAACGCCCGTCCCGGCTGCACCACCGACATCGCGCTGAATCATCTGGATGAAGCGCGTGTACTTCCCGGAGCTGTTTGCCTCATTTCCTTTGGCGGCAATGATTCTGATCTTGAGTGGGAAAAGGTCGCAGCCGATCCAGACCATTATCACGAGGGAAAAGTCTCCCTGGCGCAGTTCAAGGAAAACATACGGGAACTGATTCTTTTTGCAAGGGAGAAACAGATGCAGCCGGTCGTGTGCACACCCCTTCCCGTGGCAGCGGAACGCTATTTTGAAACTTTCTCCAAAGGACTTGACCGCAGTGCCCTGATGCGCTATCTGCATAACACCGAATACATCTATCGTTGGCAGGAGCGTTACGCGCTGGGAGCACAGCAGGTTGCCTGCAGCATGAATTGTGAAGTGTTTGACCTGCGCAGTATCTTTCTTTACCAACGGGACTTTTCAGCGCTCATGTGCCGGGACGGCATCCACCCGAGCGCAGCCGGATATACGCTGATGACGCAAGCCTTCTGCAGTTTCTGGGGAGTCGAAAGCGCATCTGATACACAGTCACAGCGTGTGTTTCATCCCTTCTTCAACCCCGCATCCGCCTTCTCCTTCTGAAAGAAAATAGCAAAAGGGCCACCGTTCAAAACGATGGCCCTTATTTTTGTTTGTATTACTTTTTGCGGCGCAGATAGGCAGGAACACCCAGATCGTCCTTTTCAACGCCGGAGGGCTGCTGAGGAGCGGCCACAGGGGCGACAGGAGCCTGCTGAACGGGAGCCGCAGCAGGAGCTGCGGGAGCCTGTACAGGAGCCGCCACAGGGCTCTGGAAGGCAGGCGCCGTAAAGGTGGGAGCAGTATAGAAAGGCGTCTGAGGCGCGGGCTGCTGAGCGGCAGGACGCGCGCTGCCGGTGGCAAAGGTATCCGGGTCAAAGCTCATGGGAGCGGGAGCGCTCTCATAAGGATTGACACTGGCATTTGCGGCACCATAAGGAGCGGAGACCGGACGGGTGCCGGGCTTGCGCTTGGGGGCCGCTCCGAAGGAATTCTTATCAAAGCCGGTGGCAATCACCGTGATGCGAACTTCTTCGCCCAAGGATTCATCCACATTGGCGCCAAAGATGATGTTGGCTTCGCTGTCGGAAGCCTGCATGATCAGGCTGGCCGCCTCATTGACATCCATGATGTTGAGGTCGCTGCCGCCGGACACATTGATCAGCACAGAGCGGGCGCCATCGATCTTGGTCTCAAGCAGCGGGCTGGAAATGGCTTCCTTGGCGGCATTGACCAAACCGTTTTCGCCGCGGCCCACGCCGATGCCCATATGGGCCATGCCGCCGGCTTCCATGACCGTGCGGACATCCGCAAAGTCCAGGTTGATGATGGCGGGAACGGCGATGAGATCGCTGATGCCCTGAATGCCCTGACGCAGCACGTCATCAGCCTTGCGGAAGGCTTCCAGCATCGTGGTGCCCTTGCTGACCACCTGCAGCAGACGATCATTGGGGATGACCACCAGCGTATCCACATTCTGCTTCAGCTCATTGATACCGGCATCGGCATTCTTCATGCGCTGCTTGCCTTCAAACAGGAAAGGCTTGGTCACCACGGCAATGGTCAGGCAGCCCAGCTCACGGGCGACCTGAGCCACCACAGGAGCCGCGCCCGTACCGGTGCCGCCGCCCATACCGGCAGTAACAAACACCAGGTCGGCGCCCTTCAGCACCGCTTCGATATCTTCGCGGCTTTCCTCGGCGGCACGGCGGCCCACATCGGGGACGGCACCGGCGCCCAGACCCTTGGTCAGCTTTTCGCCGATCTGAATCTTGGTTCCGGCCTTGGAAAGGTTCAGAGCCTGATGATCCGTGTTGACGGCAATAAATTCAACACCGCGCAGCCCGGCTTCCACCATGCGGTTGACAGCGTTGCTGCCGCCGCCGCCGCATCCGACAACACGGATAGCGGCAAAACCCTTGTTATTTTCATTTTCCATCTGGACTTCCAGCATATTAGCCTCCCGATTTCTGTCGTCGTTCTTCTCAGCCGCCGAAAAGATTTCTCAGCATGCCGCGAAGTCCGCGAGGTTGATTGGTCATTTCAGAATTCTCAAGCACAGTATCCATCAGACCCAGCACGCTGGTATACAGCGGACTGGACAGCTTGTTGGTCTTGCGGGGGAAATCCCGTACCGTGCGATCCAGCTTTTTGCTCATCATTTCACGCGCGCCGCGGTTGAGCGCCAGGCCGCCGCCCGTAATGAAAACCACGCTCTGGTTGGAAAGGCGTACGCCGCTGCCCTTGATGGTGTCATGGATCTTTTCGCAGATCTCTTCCACGCGGGGCTCCAGCACTTCCGCCACTTCCTCACGGGTGAAGGTGCGCGTCACATTATCGCGATCCGGCACATCATAGGTTTCTTCCTCATCGGCGTAGGTACCGAAGGTGTAGGAGCGTTTGATGGTCTCGGCGGATTCCAGCGGAATCTTGAGGCCATATGCCAGATCGGCAGAGATATAGCCGCCGCCCACAGGCAGCACCTGCTGATAAATGATGGCGTCGCCTTCGATCACCATGACCTCGGTATTCAGGTAACCGATATCCACCGCCACAGCGGTATTGACTCTCTCCTCGATGGGCACATACATCATGGACTGCCCCACGGAGGTAGAGAAGAAACTCGCCACCTGCACATTGATGGCGCGGAAGCGTTCGCTTACATCGTTCAGGAAAAACTCATCCGCCACCACATAGGATACTTTGGCGCGCAGTGAATTGCCGCGCACGCCCATGGGCTCCAGCGTCTTTTTGCCTTCATCCACCTTGAACCAGGCGGGACCGCGATGAATGATTTCACCCTGAACAGCACCCAGCTGGCGGTTGGCCTCATTAAAAAGCTCCCTGACGTCATTCTGGGTCACATGCGGATCGGTCCCCTGCAGGTCTACCCGTGCTTCCACCGTATAAACGCGGCAGAATTCGCCGGGCACGCCGACGCTGACTTCACGGATGCGGATGCCCGACTGCTCCTCCGCCTTATGAACAGCCTCGCTCATGCGGCCAATCAGATTATCGGGATCATTCCACTGACCATCGGTATAGCCGGCATATTCCACATAACCGGCACCGAGTATATCACAGTTGCGCTGGCGATTGCCGCTGTCCGCCACGAGCACACTGATCTTGCTCGTTCCAAAGTCGACCGCCGTAAGCGTGTTCTTCATAATCGTTCATCCCCTGTTCGTTGCAAAAGGTGCCCTCCGTTACTGTCATGGGCAGGCAGAATACACCTAATAATCATAGGATACTTCATTTTACCCTTTTTACGGCGGAATGGCAAGCGTTTTTAAGGCATATATGTAATTTTTTTGGACGAATGGACTATTTTTTCGTCACCGGGGCAGATAACTGGCCTCGCCCGGCACAGTCGCCTCAATGGTGCCGCCCTGAAGCCCTCTGGCGCGAAGTTCCATCAGTACAGCCCGCACCGTACCCAGCTTGCCCCGAAGGGACTGCGCGTTGCCGATCCGGATGGTATGGCCATCCCGGGTGGTCAATGTCAGGCTTTCTGTGCGGGACGCGTCCATTGAGGCAATTTCCGTGACCCAACCCTGCGCCCGAAGCTCTTCCACCACGGCTGTTACGCTGTCAAACTGCCCTTCTTCCATGCAGACAACCCGGGAATGCTCCCTGATATCACGGATGTTGAGCCCGTTCACATAGATGCAGCCGTTATCCTCATCCAGGACATTGCTGACAGAAAGCACCACGCCGGAGGAGGAGGTGACAAACCGCCGTCCCCCACCCCCTTCCTGGATGTTCAAAGCCGGTGTCTGCTCCTGTACATACAGGACGACTGTATCCGGCCAGATCTTTTCCAGGCTTTGATAGACATAGTGATAATCGCTGTTGATGCCCTTTCGGATGGTGTTCTCATCGACATCAAAATAGCTCATGCCTGTTTTGAGACCGCTGAGGTTATACACCTTAAGCAGATTTTCATCACTGACACCGGCCAGCAGCACATGCTGAATGACCGCCACTTTTTCGTGTATGACAAAGGCGGCTGAAAGCAGCAATACTGCCGCCACAGCCGCGATCATGATGGTTTTCATTCCCTTTCGCATCGGGATCCCTCCGCTTTATTCCAGGGCATTGACCAATTGTTTAAAGATTCTGCCGCGCTGTTCATAATCGCTGAACTGATCAAAGGAAGCACACGCCGGGGATAAAAGCACATTTCCGCCGTTCACCGCCAGCTTTCTGCAGAGCTGCACGGTTTCGGGATAATTTTCAGCGTGATAGAGCGCCGTGTATCCCGCCTTGACCAGTGAAGCCTCGATCTGCGGAGCGGTCGCGCCGCACAGCACGATCTTGTCAATCATACCGCTCTTCATGATCTCCTCGGACAGCGCGTCGAAGGAAACATGCTTGTCCGATCCGCCGAGAATCAGCACCGTGGGCACGCGCATGGTCTGCACTGCCTTGATGGTGCTGTCCACATTGGTGCCCTTGCTGTCATTGTACCACTTGACGCCGTCCAGCTCACGCACAAACTCAATGCGATGCTCCACACCCTTGAAGGTCTTGAGCGCCATACGGATCACCGGTGCCGGTACGCCCGCGGCAAAAGCCATCATGGCCCCCGCCAGCGCGTTCTACAGGTTATGCGGTCCGGGGATATAGATTTCTTCCGTTGCACAGATGAGGGTTTCCTCGCTCTTCCAGCGGATGAACATTTTTCCATCATGGACAAAAGCGCCGTTCTCCACTTCGTGCTTGGAACTGAACCAGGCAACCTGGGAAGGAATCTTCTCCGCCATCGCGCGGCACCAGCTGTCCTCATAGTTGAGCACCGCCGTATCCTTTTCGGTCTGACGATCAAAAATGTGCTGCTTCACAGCGGCATAATTGTCCATCGTGTAATGACGGTTCAGATGGTCCTCCGTCACGTTCAGCACAGCCGCCACCGTGGGATGGAAGGTATCCGTGGTTTCCAGCTGAAAGCTGGATACCTCCGCCACCAGCACATCCTCCGGCTTGCTCAGCATAGCCGCTGCCGACATCGGATAACCGATGTTGCCGGCCACATAAGCGATCTTGCCGAAGCCGCGGAAGATCTCCCCCAGCAGCGACACCGTGGTGGTCTTGCCGTTGGTGCCGGTCAGCGCCACCAGCGTTCCCTCCGCCAGCTGCGAAGCAACCTCGAGCTCGCCGGTCACGGAAATGCCCTTCGCCTTTGCCGCAAGTACAATGGGAGCATCAATGGCGATGCCGGGGCTGATGAGCAGCACATCGGTCTTGTCCAGCAGTTCTTCCGGCTTCTGACCGAGATACCATTCGCAGGGCAGGGCCTTGAGCGTACGGATGCTCTCCCCCAGCTGTTCTTCCGTCTTGCGGTCATTCAGCATGGGAACAGCGCCAAAGCGGCACAACAGTTCTGCCACAGCGACACCACTGCGCGCCATGCCGATGATCAGCACCCTTTTCCCTTGCCAATACTGTTTCAAATCGCTCATCTTATCCTCCGGAATCAAAACCAGGCCAGCACGCTCAGCACGGCAATAACGCTGAGTACCAGCGTAACCGCCGCGTACATCATCACAATCTGATTCTCATTCATGCCGCTCATCTCAAAGTGATGATGGATGGGCGTCATCTTGAAAATGCGCTTGCCATGGGTCAGCTTGTAGTAGGTTCTTTGCATGATGACAGAAACAGAGCTCATCACGCAGGTAAAGCAGATCAGCAGCAGCAGGAATTCCAACCGCAGCAGCACAGCAATGCCAACCATGACGCCGCCGATGAACATGCTGCCGGTATCGCCCATAAAAATCTTGGCAGGATGGCGGTTGAATTTGAGGAATCCCAGACACGCGCCCGTCAGTGCAAAAGCCACAGCGGCACTGCATTCACCCGCGTTGAGCAGGCTGCTTCCCGCGGATGCCATCAGCAAGCCCATTGCACCGAATGCAATCATGCCCACCGCGGTCACGCTGGACAGAATGCCGTCAATGCCATCCTGCAGGTTGGCACTATTGGTCATGAACAGCACTGTCAAGGTAAGCAGCGGGATATAGAACACACCCAGATTCCAGGTACTGTGGGTAAAGGGCAGAATGACCTCGCTGCCGAGCGTAAAATACGCCCAAACAGAGAACAACAGACCCACGATCAACTGACCCGCAATCTTTTGCTTCGGCTTCAGTCCCTCGTGATTCTTTTTGACATCCTTGATATAGTCATCGGTAAAGCCCACAGCCATGGAACCGATGGCCACAAACAGCAGCGCCCACAGGGTATTCTGCAGCGACCAGAAGGGTACCGCAGCACCTTTTTTACGCATGAGGCACACCACCAGTACGGTAATCATCACCGTGACAGGGCCTGTGACCACACCGCCCATGTTGGGCGTGCCCTTTTTGTTGAGGTGGCTCTGCGGTCCCAGTTCGTACATGGTCTGGCCGAATTTGAGGGCACGCAGTTTTTTGATACACACCGGCATCAGAAGCATCATCAGCGCAAAGCTCATTACCACGGCTTCAGCGGCATACAACATAACAGCAGCTCCTTATTGCTTGATTTCCTGCAAAAGTTCTTTTACGATCTGCTTTTCGTCAAAGGGATATTTCTTTCCACAGATCTCCTGATAGGTTTCGTGTCCTTTGCCCGCCAGAATGACGATATCATTGGGCTGCGCGGTTTCCAGCGCGTGACGTATGGCGGCACGGCGGTTTTCAATCACCGTATATGGCCCCGTCGTCTGCTTGATTCCCTCTTCAATGCTCTGAAGAATCGCAAAGGGATCCTCACTGCGGGGATTGTCGCTGGTCAGCACACAGTAATCGGCCATTCTGCCGCCGATTTCGCCCATGATGGGGCGTTTACCATGGTCGCGGTCACCGCCGCAGCCAAACACAGCAATGACCCGTCCTTTTGCAAACTGACGGACCGCTTTCAGGATATTTTCCAGCGCATCGGGAGAATGTGAATAATCAAGCAGCACCTTGTAGGGAGTATCGGTGTCCAGCATCTACGCGCGTCCGGGAACTGCCCTGACCGCCTCCAGACCCGCGGCAATGGCTTCCAACCCGACGCCAAGTGCGGCCGCGGCCGAAGCCGCGGTCAGCGCGTTATACACATTAAAAATGCCGGTCATGTGCATATGCACATCACACTCACCAAGCTCGCCCATATGCAAGCAGAAGGCTACACCCTGCTCACTGATCTCAATATCACGCGCATAGCAATCCGCATTTGCGCGGATACCGAAAGTATGATAGGGCAGCACCGTATCACGGAGAATCTGCGCCGTGGTCTCCTCATCGGCATTCAGCACAGCATTGCGTGCATAAAAAGGCGTGAAGAAGATCTTCTTCGCCTCAAAATACTGCTCCATGGAACCGAAATAATCCAGATGATCCTGCGACAGATTGGTATAGCAGGCTACATCATACACCACGCCGTCCACACGGTGCATGGCAGTGGCATGAGCGGAAACCTCCATCACAACAGCATCCACCTGCTCATCCGCCATGCGGCGCAACAGGGACTGCAGCTCATCCGCCTCGGGCGTTGTCATATTGCCATGAATGGGACGATCGCCGATCATGTTGCCCGTCGTACCGATCAGGCCGCACTTCATACCGGCATGTTCCAGAATGGATTTGATCAGATAACTGGTCGTCGTTTTGCCCTTGGTGCCGGTGATGCCGACCATTTTCATACTGCGGGACGGATGACCGTACAACGCGGCACAGATGGGACCAAAGGCTTCACGCATATTTTTTACGCGGATCTGCGGCACATCGAGCGGCAGAAAGCGTTCCACTGCCAACGCCACAGCGCCGTTGGTCACTGCCTGCGCAGCAAAATCATGCGCATCAAAACGAGCGCCGGAGATACAGCAGAACAAGCCGTTTTCATTCTTCACACGGCTGTCCATCACCGGCAGTTTTACATCGGTATCGCCCTTCCGTTCCAGAATCAGGGAACCGCATTCCTTTTCCAGATCGCTGAGTTTCATGTCGGACCTCTTTCCGTCTGTTTGCGCACAAGCAGGCTGATGAATCTGCCTTATCTCGTGTTCATCAGCCGCTTGATTCAGAAAAAAACAGCCGACCGGTGCCTTGCAGGCACCGGAAGGCGCATCAATGATTACTTTGAAGCCTGCATGCTGGCGCCGTTCAGTGTGGTGCCGGGCCGTGTCGCAGGAGCATAGATATAATTGACTTCCATGGCATCCGCCTTGGTCATACCAAGATTCACAGCAAGCTTATCGATCACATTTTCCGCCGTTGCGTCGGCAATCTGCTGCTTCATGCCGTTGATCTGCCTCTACGCCGATTCTACCTCGGCATACAATGTACGGCCATCCTGAAGCAGATGACCCTTTTTTTGCACCGCCCCGGCATAGAACATCAGCATTACCACTGCCAGCAGTCCTGCCGCAATCAAAAGCAGACGCAGCGGAACACGCCGTGCCTCGGCGGGACGGTTGGGCGCGACATAGGTGCTGCGCTCATCCATATCGCAGCACACATCGCCGCCCGGCATATAGACGTTTGAGCGTATGGTCATTTTTCTGCGGTCGGCGTTCCAGTAGCCTGCCTTTGTGTATGTATGCGTGCTGCCGGCCAGAGACATATGAATCATACCCTTTCTTTATTATTATCTGGCGGCGATCTCCGCCTCAAAACTCAAAATATCGGGAGTTTCTTCCAGGATCTTTTCTTCTTCAAGGTCGGCTTCTTCCTGCTTCTTGATGCAGATATGAGAGCCGCAGCCCGATACATCAACGTCCCGGGCATCCTGCAAAAAGCGGGTGCGCAGTTTCTGCGGCAGCAGGATACGTCCCTGACCGTCGCACTCACAATCCTCGTAGGTATACTTTGTAAAAAGATTGATGATTTTGATCATCCGCATATCCTTCTCCGCCAGCTCCAGCAGAGAGCAGTAGTACAGCTCCCATTCGCGGCGGGGATATACGGCAATGGCCTTGAAATCAGGCGTCATGCAGATGCAGAAGGAATCTCCCAAAGCATTTCTGAAAGGCGCGGGAACAATTAATCTTCCCTTTGCATCCAATCCGTGCTGGTAGTCGCCGCGGAAGCCGCCACGCAGCAGATGGGCGTATTTCTGCAGAAGAGCATTCTGCCGCTCGCCCAGCTGTTCCAGCTTTTCGCTCACACGCCCACCACCTTTCCGGTTTAAATCCACCACTTGGCTCTACTTTTTGGGATTTGCAACCATTATAACCCACCAAAATCGGGAACGCAACTTTTCAGTTATTACGATTTTTTAATATTTTGCATCTTGTGCGAAAATTTGTTCGCTTATTTGAAAATGTCTTTTTTACAATCTGTCTTTTAACAAAATCCTGCGTTTTATAAATTCGTCATTTTAACCATATTTTTGCTTTCGGTTTTGGGCATTATTGCCTTCTAACTGTTACAAAAACTTAATATATTGTTTTTTACAACTTTTGGGACGAGTTTTTCCCTGATTCATGGCTGTTTTCTGCGATTTTGTACCGCAATCTCCACATTCTGCGTTTTCCACTCCACCGACACAAAAAAAGAGCGGCCTTTCGGCCGCTCTTTGCCACTATTTCATATTTTTGAAGTTCAAATCTGGTTCTGTTCCCCACTTTCGGGTTCATCGATTCTCTTCAGCCTGAATCCAAGGGCGTCGCAAGACACCAGATGATAGCGAACCCCGCCTTGCACGCCGCTGAAGCCCGTGCGGATGGACGCGCCATGAAGGTGTCCATACACGCAATCGCGCACACCATAACTGCTCAGCAGTTCGGAGACCTCTGTCGCTTCTCCATTTTCCGCCACCGGCGGATAATGAGTCATGGCTACCAGCGGTGCATCGGCATCCAGCGATCTGGCTTTGTCCAGCGACATTTTGAGCCGCATCAGTTCGCGCCGGTAGAGCCGCACATTTTCGACGTCCTTCTCACTGGACGGAAGCGTCCAGCCGCGGGAGCCGCAGAACAGCACGCCATTCAGTCTGACAGCGTCATTCTGTACCACGACCATCCCCGGTCCGACAATCTACCGTACCCTTGTCAGCGAACTCCACCAGTAGTCATGGTTGCCGCGAAGCATCACTTTCGTGCCGGGCAGCTCTGCAATCTCTTCCAGATCGTTCCGGGCATGCTCAAGCTGCATCGCCCAGCTGATATCGCCGGGAATCAGCACAACATCTTCTCCGGTCACTCGTTCGCGCCAGTCTGTGCGGATCTTGTCCCAGTGCCCTTCCCAGTGGGAACCGAACACATCCATCGGTTTATCGTCTCCCCCGGGGAGATGCAAGTCGCCAATGGCATAGATACTCATTTTATTCTTTTTCCGTTCATCTGGTCATAATCATCGTCTTCGTCACTGTCAAAGGCGTCCATGTCCTCGCCGTCCTCTTCCTCACCCATGGCTTCCAAAGACATTTCACCATTCTCTTCCTCATCGGAATCGGGAATGATCTCGTCCATGGTGCTGATGGGATCGATGCTGATGGCATCCTCTTCGGAAACCGGCACATTCTCATCTCCGTTTTCCGCTGACTTTTCGTTATTGCGGTCGTCCATTTCCTTGAAGCAGAACAGGCAAACGTCCTTGCCGGGCATCACAGGATGCTCACCGCAGGCGGAGCACATCTCCAGCTCCTCACGGATGCCTTCGCCCTTCATTTCCATGCGGCAGATTTTGCAGTATTTTCCCCCGTCCAGAATATAATTCAGTTCGCAGCGGGGACATTTGGTCAGTGCCATATTGGTTTATCCTCCAGATCGTTGCATTATTCCTTCGCGGATCCGGCATCCGCGTTATTTGTTCTTTTCTGTTTCGCCTTCGGCGTACAGCATGCGGATTATACTACTGTTTATCATCATACGCAAGCCCTATCTGTCAAAAACAGCCTGTTTTTTGCAAAAAAGACGCGCATTTCTGCGCGTCCTGCTGTCAGTTGTTTTTCAAAAAGGCAATGATACGCTCTGCGATCGCTTCTCAGGCACCCGTATGCACGGTACAGGCATGCGGATAATCCTGCAATTCCATGTATTCTGCCTTCACCTGCTTGGCGCCGTTCATGATGATGCCGGCACTCTCCTGACGAATGGTACGATCCCCTGTGCTCTGTATCACCAGCAGCGGACAGCAGATCTTTTTCAGTCCGGAACGCGCCATCATCATCAGATGATGCAGGTCGCCCGAACTCTTGGTGGGAAAAGTCCGATAGCCCATGGCATAATCCTTCATCAGGGTAGGGGCTGCGGGACCATGCGACCTGAAAGAGACCGTCGGTTTGATAATCGCCAGTACCTTGGCTACGCTCATCCCCGGTGTATGCACTTTCATCGGTGCGGAGATGGCCACGCAGCTGTCCGCCCCCATGCGCTCTGCCGCCAGCAGGGACAATACGCCGCCCATGGAAAGGCCGGCTGCCGTCACGGTAGCGTATTCCTTTTTCAGCTTCTCCATGGCTTCTTTTTCCTGCCGCAGCCAGTCCCGCCAATTGGCCTTGAGCATATCCTCCATCACGGTGCCATGACCCTTGAGACGAATGCCCATCACTGTATATCCTGCCTCATTGAGCAGGCGTGCCAGCGGAAGCACGGAAGCCGGCGTGGAAGTGAAGCCATGCGTCAGCAGAATGGCATGATCGCCGCCCGGCAGAAAGAACGGCTGCGTCAGTTCTTCATTTTTCATGTGGTTTTTCCTCTCATTCCATGTCGCCGAGGTCCTCAGTCGCTTCCTCATTGCCAATCAGCAAAAGAACATCCCCGGGCTCCAGCTCGGTGTCGGCATTGATATCGGAAATCACGCGGTCCCCCCGGCGGATGGTCAGCAGTGTAACGCCGTAGCGCCGGCGGATGTTGATGGAGCCGATGCTCTTATGGCTCCACCCCGCAGGAACGCTTCGCTGCACCAACCGCAGGTCGCGGCCCAGTTCCCCCATATCCACAACATTCGGCCGCACCAGTTTGTTGGCAAGGCGCACCGCCATATCCCGCTCGGCATAGACCACACGATCCACCCCCAGCTTTTCCATCACTCTGGCATGCAATGCATCATTCACTTTGGCGATGACCATCGGCACACCGGCTTCCTTGCACTGCATGGCAATGAGCACAGAATCGCGGATGTTCTCGCCAATGGCAATGATCGCGACGTCAAACTGCTGCACCTCCAGCCGACGGAAAGAAGCTTCCTCGGTAGCATCCGCGCAGACAGCATTGGTCACAAAATCGCTGATCTCTTCCACGCTTTCCATGCGGCTGTCCACCGCCAGCACTTCCTGATCCTGCTCTGCCAGTTCCCTGGCCAGCGAAGAACCGAAGCGGCCCAGACCGAAAACCACAAACTGCTTTTTGTTTTTCATAGTCCCCTCATCCAATCAGAATATGCTCTTCAGGATAGTTCAGTCCTTTACTCTCCCGTTTGGGCGAGCCGCTGAGCAGCAGCATCACCGTCATGGGGCCGACCCTGCCGATATACATCAGAGCCACCAGTAAAAGCCGTCCCGCCAAGGTAAAATGGGGTGTTCCGGAGGCAGTCAGACCCACAGTAAACAGGGCGGAGGCAGTTTCATACATCAAGTCGATCAGGCTGACACCACGGCCAGCCTCTGTGACCGTCATGACCAGCGTTGCCGTCAAAAGCAAAAACAGGTCCGCCATCACGATACAAACAGCCGTGCGCACAGTGGTCAGCGAAAGCCGTCTTCCGAAAACGGTGATATCTCTTTGTGCCTTGACGGTGGAAACCACCACCAGAAGCAGCATCAGCACCGTTGTCGTTTTGACACCGCCGCCCGTAGAAGCAGGAGAAGCACCGATGAACATGAGCACAATGCCGATCAGCTTGCTGCCATCGGTCAGTTCTCCCTGATCGATCATGCTGAAACCCGCCGTACGCGTGGTCACCGACTGAAACAGGGCATCCAGAATGCCGGTACCGGTGTAATTGCCCTCGAGCAGCAAAAACAGCACAAAGCCCACAAGCAGCAGGGCGCCGGTGGCAATCAGTACCAGTCGGGTATGCAGCTGCATCCGGCTGAAGTTGAAGTGCTGACGAACGGTATCGGCCAGCACCGCGTAACCGATGCCGCCAAAGATGATCAGCAGGGACAGCACCAGTGTCATATAGGCACTGCCGTGAAAGATCGCCATCCCCCCGCTTTTGCCAAGCAGGTCAAAACCGGCGTTGCAGAAGGCGCTGACCGAATGAAAAACAGCATACCAGGCGCCGGTTGCCCAACCGAAGCGGGGCACAAACGCCGCCAGCAGCAGCAAAGCACCCACGCCCTCCACCGCCAGGGTCACACGCGCCATGCGCAGCATATCCCGCCAGGTGGCGGCAATGCCGTCCGCACCGGCGCTTTCACTGATCAGCATGCGGCTTTTCAGCGAAATACGGCGCCCCAGCGCTTTGAGTAAAAAGGTGGCAAACAGCATGAAGCCCAAGCCGCCCACTTGAATGAGCAGCAGAATGATGGCTTGTCCTGCCACAGTAAAGGCCGATGCTGTATCCAGTACGGTCAGACCCGTCACGCAGACCGCGGAGGTAGCGGTAAACAGGGCCTCCGGCAAACCGACGGGGGCAGTAACGCTGAAGGGCATCAGCAAAAGCAGCGTACCCAATATGATCAGCGCGGCAAAGCCCAGAGAAAGTACCTGCGCGGCATTCCATTGATGTTTTTTCATGTTTATTATTACCGTAAAAAAGGCCATCCTTACGGATGGCCTTTTCATGGTCCGTCAATCAGGCTTCAGGCTCATCCTCGCCGTCGGCGGGAAACAGGGGTTTTCCGCAGGCAGGGCAAAGATTTTCCTCTTCAAAATCAAAGCCGTCAATATCGAAGGTGACTTCGTTGCCGCAATGGGGGCAGGTGTATTCCACCACTTCGCCCTCTTCGTCTTCGTCATCCTCTTCATCGTCGTCGTCTTCATCTTCGTCATCCAGCAGCAGGTCTTCCATATCCGCCAGATCGTCGTCGATGCTTTCGACATACTCATTCAGCTCGTCGTAGTCCTTACGAAGCTCGGTCAGCTCATCGGCCATCTGCTCCAGCACATCCAGCGCCTTGAGGAACAGCTTGCCCTCGTTGGTTTCATCGCTGATCTTCATGCCTTCAGCCAGGCCCTTGAGATAGGCCACGCGGTCATTGATGCTGTTCATGGTTTACTCCTCAGGCTCTGGACAGATATTCGCCGGTGCGGGTATCGATCTTGATCTTGTCGCCGATGTTGATGAACAGGGGCACCTGCAGCTCATAGCCGGTCTCAACGGTGGCGGGCTTGAAGTTGTTGGTGGCGGTATCACCCTTGAAGCCGGGTTCGGTCTTGGTGATCTCCAGATCCACAAAGTTGGGAGCGGAAACGGAGAAGGCGCTGCCCTTGAAGAACATGATGGTCACGTTGGTGTTTTCCTTCACGTACTTGATGGCGTCTTCCACCTGGCTGTAGTTCAGGGGCATCTGCTCGAAGGTCTCGGGATCCATGAAGTAGTACAGCTCACCGTCGTTGTACAGGTATTCCATTTCCTTGGTCTCGATGACCGCTCTGGGGAACTTGGCGGTGGGGTTGAAAGAGGTTTCGACCACAGCACCGGTCATAACATTCTTCAGCTTGGTACGGACGAAAGCCGCACCCTTGCCGGGCTTAACATGCTGGAAATCAACGATCGTCCAAACGCCGTTTTCCCATTCAACAGTAACGCCCTTTTTGATATCGCCAGCAGTAATCATTGTTCATTCCTCCATTAAATTGATTTCAGGGATTTATTTGCAAAAGGACGGCGCTCACAGAACGCGCAGTTCCTTGGATGCACTGCACAGCGGACGACCGCCGTCTTCAGTAACGACACAGGTGTTCTCGATTCGGACACCGCCAAGACCGGGTACATAGATGCCGGGCTCAATGGTGATGATGTGACCGGGCTCCAGCACATCATTGCTTCTGGAGGAGACTCGGGGCTCCTCATGGATATCAATGCCCACGCCATGGCCCAGGCTGTGACCAAAGCACTCACCGTAGCCGGCTTCGGCAATGATGTCACGGGCGATTTTATCCAGCTCACAGCCGGTCATGCCGGGCTTGATGGCCGCCTGAGATACTTCCTGCGCCTTCAATACGATCTCGTAGATGCGGCGCATCTCTTCCCCGGGCTGACCCACCGCCACGGTACGGGTCATATCGGCGTCATAGCCGTGATAACGGGCGCCGAAATCCATGGTGACCATGTCACCGGCCTGCACCACACGGTCGCCGGGCACAGCGTGCGGCAGAGAGCCGTTTTCGCCGGAAGCCACGATGGTGTTGAACGCCAGCTTCTCAGAGCCGAGCGACAGCATTTTGTGATCCAGCTCCAGCTGAATCTGACGCTCGGTCATGCCGGGACGAATGTACGTGCAGATGTACTCAAAGGCCTCGCAGGTCATCTCACAGGCACGTTCGATGCAGCGGAGCTCCTCGGCATCCTTCACGCGGCGCAGCTGCTCGGGCTTGAAATCCAGCGGAACAAACTCCACACCGGGCATATCGCGTTCCATGTCCTTCATGGCGCGCACGGTAATGATGTTGTCCTCGATCGCCAGCTTTTTGATGCCGGCCTGTTCCAGCAGTTCCATGGCCACCTTGACATGACCAACGCCGGGACGGATGGCATGAATCTTGAATTCGGGGCACTGCTTTTCGGCAGCCTCGACATAACGGAAGTCGGTGATGACGGCACGGATGCCCGCTGCGACCAGCAGCAGACCCTCGCCGGTATAACCGCTCAGATAAAAAATGTTGGACGAATTGTGGATCAGGGCTGCCGTATCGCTGTCAAGCAGCGCCAGCAGGTTTTCGCTTCTGTCCATCTTTCTCCTCCAATACAGTCATTCAATAGATAACCTTTATGATTTTATCACAAAAATTCGCCGAAATAAAGAGGCAATCTTACGTTTTGCCTCTTTATCTGCAAAAAATCTTTAATTTTCTGCCTGTCGGATTGCTGTCAGCCGTTCCACTCGCCGTCAAAAACAAACTCCGCGGGTCCCTGCTGATAGACATGATTGTCCTCTCCGCTCCAGGTCACACGCAGATTGCCGCCCGCGAGACGCACCTCGGCATTGCGGTCTGCATTGCCGCACAGCACCGCCGCCACCAGTGAGGCGCAGGCGCCCGTACCGCAAGCCAGCGTTTCCCCGCTGCCGCGTTCCCACACGCGCATCTGCAGCGTTCCGCGGTCAATGACGCGTACAAACTCCACATTGGTACGGTTGGGAAACAGCTCATGATGTTCAAACACCGGTCCGATGGTCTCCAGGTCGAGCACCTCGGGATCGCGCACAAACATGACGCAATGGGGATTGCCCATGTTGACACAGGTCATGAACCACAATTGACCCATCACCTGAATGCGCTGCTTAAGCACCATGTTGCCCGTCAGGTTCACGGGGATCTTTTCGGGGGTCAGCTCCGGCGTACCCATATCCACACGAACGCTGAGTACCTTGCCGTTCTCGACCTCCAGACCGATGGAGCGGATGCCGCTCTTGGTATCGAGGTTGAACTCGGTCTCCTGCGTCAGACCGCGCTCGTACACATACTTGCCGATGCAGCGGCAGGCATTGCCGCACATTTCGGCTTCGCTGCCGTCCCGGTTGAAGATGCGCATGGCAAAGGGCGAAGTCTCGCCCGGCTCAATGAGCACGATGCCATCAGCGCCAACGCCGTAATGCTCGCGGCACATCTGCTTTGCCAGCGCGCCGGGATTGGGCACATACTGGTCGAAGCAGTTGATATACAGATAATCATTGCCGATGCCTTGCATTTTTGTAAAACGCAGCATATTATCTTCCGTCCTTCCGCGGCTTTACATTCTTTCGGGGGCTTCCATACCAATCAGGTACAAACCGGTCCTGATCACCGCACGCACGGCTTCCGTCAGCTGCACGCGGGCGGCAATCTCATTTTCGCCGCCGTCCAGAATACGGTGCTCGTAATAATACTTATTATAAGCCTTGGCCATCTCGGTCACCGCGCGGGTGATCATGAAGGGCTCGTTGGTACGGCAGGCGGCACGCACATCCTCGGGGAAGCGCACCAGCAGACGGATGATCGCCTGTGCTTCATCATCGCACAGCGCCGCATAATCGGGCTCGGCAGTCACTTCGCCGGCCTTGCGCAGCAGCGAGCAGCAGCGGGCGAAGGTATACTGGACATAAGGACCGGTCTCGCCTTCAAAGTTCAGCGCACGATCCCACCAGAAGTCGATGTCCTTGATGCGGCTGGCCGACAGATCGGAATAGACCACCGCGCCGATACCGACCTGACGGGCGACTTCGGCCTTATTTTCCAGTTTGGGATTCTTTTCCTCAATGATGGCCAGTGCCTTGTCCTGCGCGCGCTGCAGCAGCTCCTGCAGATAGACCACGTGCCCCTCGCGGGTGGAAAGCGTCTGTCCCTCGTAGCTGACCATGCCGAAGGCAACATGCTCCAGCTCGTCCTTCGCCCAGTCATAGCCCATCATTTCCAGTGTTTTGAACCACTGACGGAAATGCAGGTCCTGCTGATATGCCACGATATACAGCGCCTTGTCAAAGTTGTAGGTATCCTTGCGGTACAGCGCCGCGGCGATGTCGCGGGTGGCATACAGGGTAGCGCCGTCACGCTTCAGGATGAGGCAGGGCGGCATCTTGTAGGCTTCCAGATTGACGATCTGCGCGCCGTCGGATTCCTCGAGCAGACCCTTATCCTTCAGTTCGTTGACCACACGGTCCATTTTATCATTATAGAAGCTCTCACCGGCATAGCTGTCAAACTTGACGCCCAGCATATCGTAGACCTTCATGGCATCGCGGAGGGTGACCTCCTTGAACCAGGTAAAGATCTCCATGGCTTCGGCATCGCCGTCCTCGATCTTTTTGAACCAGGCACGGCCTTCATCCTCCAGCTCGGGATGCTCCTTGGCTTCCTCATGGAAACGGACATACAGGCGGGTCATGCCGTCCACGCCCTCACGTTCCACTTCTTCCTTGTTGCCCCAGTGCTTGTAGGCGCAGATCATTTTGCCAAACTGCGTTCCCCAGTCGCCCAGATGGTTGATGGAGACCGTCTTCCAGCCCAGGAAATCATAGATGCGGCACAGCGCGTTGCCGATCATGGTGGTGCTCAGATGACCGATGTGGAAGCGCTTGGCAATGTTGATGCTGGAATAATCCAGCACCACCGTGTGACCATTGCCCTCCGTGCCGCCGCCCCACTTTTCGGGCGCAGCCATGACAGCTCCCAGCGTTTCACGGGCAAAGTTGGCACGGTTCAGATAGAAGTTCAGATATCCGTTGACCGCCTGCGCGGTGCAGAAATCGGGATCATCGATCACAGACGCCAGCTTCTGGGCAATCATGGGAGGACCCATGCGCAGCGCTTTGGACAGCTTGAAGCAAGGGAAGGCATAGTCGCCCATTTTGCTGTCCGGCGGCACTTCCAGCACCGCGGCATAATCCAAACCGGTATCAACGCCGGCATACGCTTTTGCCACCGCATCACTTACCACAGCGGCAATCCTCTGTCTGATGTCCAT
>JAKSQG010000010.1 GCA_024404275.1 Clostridia bacterium
GATTCTACCTTTATGCATTCCGGTATGACCGGCTTGGCCAATATTGCCTACAACCAGAGCAACTCCACCGTGATCATTCTGGATAACTCTATCACCGGCATGACCGGCCATCAGCAGAACCCCACGACCGGTTATAACATCAAGGGTGATCCCGCAGGCAAGATCGATCTGGAAGCGCTCTGCCGTGCCATGGGCTTTGAACGTGTTCGCGTGGTGGATCCTTATGATCTGTCTGCCTGCGATAAAGCCGTCAAGGAAGAACTGGCTGCCGAAGTTCCTTCGGTCATCATCAGCCGCCGTCCCTGCGCATTGTTGAAATATGTCAAGCATCAGCCGCCGCTCGAGGCTGACAATGACAAGTGCGTTGGCTGCAAGAACTGCATGCGGTTGGGCTGTCCTGCCATCAGCATTAAAAACGGCAAAGCGGCTGTGGATGCAACACTGTGCGTAGGCTGCGGCGTTTGTACGCAGATGTGTCGCTTTGACGCACTGAAGGCCCGGGAGGTAAAGTGATATGACCAAGAATATCATGATTGTCGGCGTAGGCGGACAGGGCTCTCTGCTGGCGAGTAAGCTGCTGGGCTATCTGCTGCTCAGTGAAGGTTATGATGTAAAGGTTTCCGAAGTGCATGGCATGAGCCAGCGCGGCGGCAGCGTAGTGACGTATGTGCGCTTCGGCGAAAAAGTCTACAGCCCGATCATCGATCAGGGTGAGGCCGATGCGATCGTTTCTTTTGAACAACTGGAGGCTGCCCGTTATCTGCGTTATCTGAAGCCGAACGGCCGTGTGGTGACGAACACACAGCAGATCGATCCCATGCCTGTCATTACCGGCGCGGCGGTGTATCCCGAAAACCTGATTGAAAAGATGCGGGAAAAGGGCATTCAGGTGGATGCCATGGACTGCCTGACGCTGGCGGAACAGGCCGGTTCGGCAAAGGCGGTCAATCTGGTGCTGATGGGACGTCTTTCCGGATACTTCGATATTCCGGAAGAAAAATGGATGGACGCCATTGAGCACTGTGTGCCTGCAAAGTTTGTGGATATCAATAAAAAAGCGTTCAAACTGGGACGCGGCTGATTCATGGGGCAGGGAGCGATCCCTGCCCTTATCTTTTGCCTGAATTGACAGGGAAGAGACGGGAAGGGTATAATCGAAACAAGGAGAGTGATTGCGATGCCGGTACTTGAGGAGATGAGCTATACGGTAACACGAAGCCGGCGCAAGTCGGTAGGCATACGGCTGATGCCGGATAGTAGCTTTGTGGTATCGGCACCGTTATTCATGCCTGAAAAAGAACTGCAGAAGGTTCTTGGTTCCAAGCTGCCGTGGATGCGGAAAGCACAGAAAAACGCGGCAGAAAACGCAAAAAAAGCTGCTGAAGTAGGCGCATTGTCGGCGGAAGAGCTCAAGGAGCTTGCGGAGCGTGCATTGCAGGTGATCCCGGCACGGGTACGATATTTTGCACCGTTGGTGGGGGTCAGCTATGGGCGTATTACCATCCGTAATCAGGTGAGCCGCTGGGGAAGCTGCAGCAGTGCGGGAAATCTCAATTTCAATTGTCTTTTGATGCTCGCACCTTCGGAAGTATTGGACGCTGTGGTTGTACACGAGCTTTGCCACAGAAAACACATGGATCATTCAGAAGCATTTTATGCCGAGGTGCGGCGGGTGTATCCCTCCTATGATAAATGGCAGCGATGGCTGAAAACGGAAGGCCCTGTGCTGATGAAGCGTATGTGGGGATAATAAAAAACGGTATGGCGTTGGCCATACCGTTTTGAAATAACGTTAGCGTGAAGCGGGGGCGGCGAACAGGGAAGAGGACAACATGGATTGGAACAGGGTCCGGACACGGTCGGCTGTGACGGCAGTATCTTCTCCGTTTTTTCGACCGTTCGAGATGACACACCACAGACCGGAGCAGAACAGGGCTGCCAACGTTTCCGGCTTTTCAGCGGGGGTAAGCTCTGCGGAATGGGCAGAGATATAGGAAGTCACCTGCTGAATGAGACTGTTGTAGGTCAGATTGTAAAGATACGGATTCTCCTGAGGGTCCAGATGACGGGAAAAATCATGATGGCGCAGGACCGTTTGCAGGATACATTCGAGCAGATTGGTATAGCCCAGTGTTACATTGTTTTCGGGGTTGTTTTCAATCTGCAGGCGATGATAATGAGCGATGGCTTCCTCGGTATAATCTTTGAGCAGCTCCTCGGCCAAAGCAGCTTTATCCCCATAGTAGTTGTAGAAGGTGATACGGCTGGTGGCACCAATACGGCAGATTTCCGATACGGAAATCTTCTCAAAAGGCTCGTTGTCAAGAAGGCTGATCAGCGTTTGCTTAATATTCCGCTTGGTGCGGAGAACACGTTTATCTTCCATAAAAACACCCGGATGTTGTTATTTGCTGCTTATAAATACAATTTAGCAACAACAATATTATTATACACAGGTTTTAAAAAAATACAAGAGGTTTGTTATTGTTAAGAAATATTTTTGTTGTCACAAGCAAAGCATGTTTTTGAGCGACAGCATGCAGGAATCAAACGAAAGTTGGCGAAAAGAACATAGGATTGAACTATCGGAGGTGAACCCATGAGCAGAATTCTGTTGGAAGCGTGCTGCGGCTCGGCGGATGATGTACTGGAAGCAGTGAAGGGCGGAGCGGATCGTGTGGAGCTGAACTCCAACCTGTTTCAGGGCGGTCTGACGCCTTCCATTGGAACATTGGAGACGGTGCGTGCTCATACGGATATTCCTGTCATCGCGATGCTGCGTCCCCGCGGCGGCGGCTTTTGCTATACGGATATTGAATTTGAATGCATGCTGAAGGATGAAAAAGAACTGCTGAAGAACGGGGCAAACGGTGTGGTGTTTGGCTGCCTGCTGCCCGATGGCACGGTGGACAAGGAACGCTGCAAGCGGGTGATTGATCTGGCGGAAGGGAAACCAGTGGTGTTCCATCGGGCGATCGATGTAACTCCCGACTGGCGTCAGGCGCTGGATACGCTGATGGAATTGAAGGTGACCCGCGTATTGACCAGCGGTCAGGAACCGGATGTGTTTTTCGCGCTGGATACCATTGCCGAAATGATCCGCTATGCCGGCTCCAATATCGAGATTCTGCCCGGTGCGGGCATTACTCTGCGCAATGTGGATAAAGTGGTGGCAGCTACGGGCTGCACGCAAGTGCATCTGGCAAGGCATATCGCACGGCGGGATACCTCTGTGCAGCACAATCATGATATCTATTTTGGCGGCGCACTGTATCCGCCCGAAACGGAATACAATGTGACAGACAGCGATTATTTTGCCGCTGTGCGCAAAAAAATTGGCGGATAAACGGAGAACATACGATGAATACCGAACTGTTTAAAAACGATTTGCCCGAATTCCGTGAGAAAACGGCTGATTTCTATGCCGGACGCCTGGATAAAAACGTATACAAGGGATTTTCGGGCTATTATGGCAGCTACGC
Source organism: Clostridia bacterium (assembly GCA_024404275.1). Taxonomy (GTDB): domain Bacteria; phylum Bacillota; class Clostridia; order Christensenellales; family Aristaeellaceae; genus SFMI01. The sequence goes on from JAKSQG010000010.1 coordinate 3,483, forward strand.
CCAAAAGGGCGGTGAAAAGGGCATGCTGCGTCTGCGTATGACTGCCGGCCGTGTAACCAAGGAAAAGCTGGCGTTTGTTGCAGATGTTATTCGACGTTACGGCGTCAAGCGGGCGCATTTTACGACCTGCCAATCCATCCAGCTGCATGACCTTGATGGTATGACGATTTCCAATATCATGGAGGAAGCACTGGAAAAGGACATCGTGACCATCGGTGCAGGCGGCGATTTTCCCCGCAATGTGATGTGTTCGCCTCTCAGCGGCGTGGAAGATGATGAATATTTCAATGTTCAGCCCTGGGCTGAGGCGGCGGCAGCGTATTTGATGGGCTTTATCAAGGCGGAAAAGATGCCGCGTAAGCTGAAGGTATGCTTTTCCTCCGGCCCCCGTAATGTGACGCATGCAACCTATCGCGATCTGGGCTTTGCGGCAAGACCCGATGGGTGCTTTGATGTGTACAGCGCGGGCGGACTGGGCAATCACCCCCTTATGGGCGTGCTTGTGGCGGAAAAGGTGCAGCCGGAAGATATTCTCTATTACATCAAAGCCATGTGGTTGACTTTCCGTGCTTATGGCAACTATGAAAACCGAGGCAAAGCGCGTACCCGCTATATGCAAGAGGTTTGCGGCGGTCCCGAGGGGTATCGAGCTGCATATCTTGAAAAGCTGCAGGAAGCTTTGAAGGAAGACCTGAAGCTTAGCGTACAGGGGCAGCCGGTCGTCAAAGCGGGAGACGGTACAGAAGCTTCCGGCAAAGGGATATTGCCCCAGAAACAGAAGGGCTTGTATACTGTGATATGGCATCCCATCGGCGGACAGCCCGATTTGGATACATTGTGTGCAGTCAGTGACGCTGTGGCGGGGATGGAAGCGGCGGAAATGCGTCTCGCTCCCGATGAAACCGCTTATATCGTCAATCTGACCGGCAGCGAAGCCATGAAGCTGCTGGAAATCACTCAAAAAGACAGCGCTCAAACACTGTTTGAGACCTCGGTCAGCTGTATTGGTGCCGCAACCTGTCAGGTGGGACTGTGCGACTCACAGGCGCTGCTTGCTGCCTGCATTGAGGCGGTACGGAAAGCAGCCATCAAGGATGGTGCACTGCCGCAGATGCATATTTCGGGCTGCCCGTCTTCCTGCGGCACGCATCAGACGGGAGCTATCGGTTTCCGCGGTGCAAGTAAGCGAGTGGACGGCAAAGCCGAAGCCGCCTTTGTGCTGACGGTCAACGGCTGCGAAGTACAGGGGAGAGAGATGATGGGCCGCGAAGTGGGGACCATCATAGAGAAGGATATTCCGGCATTTCTGGTGAAATTGGGGAATGCTGTGCAGGAGAGCGGGATGGACTATACGGCGTGGGCGGAAGTTTATCCGCAGGCGATCGACGCTGTTGCTGCAGAATACATTGCCTGATTTGAGCTTATCAGTGCCGCAAGTGAAAGCTTTATGCTTTTTGCTTGCGGCACTTGTGTTTTTTTAACATAAATGATAAAATGCCAGTTGGTTTTAACTAACTAACTTTTCGGAGGTAGATCCATGCTTGACAAAAGACTGCTGGCGTTGCTGGGCAAGGACAAAAAGTACATCGTTTGGATGGTCATCTGTAATCTGCTGACAACGGTTTGCAATGCAGCCATCGCTTTTTGCCTGTGCGGTGCGATCGACCTGGCATTGAAAGGGAGCGCACTTTCGGAATACCTGACCGTACTGTTGGCTGCAGCCGGTGCGGCGGCTCTGCGCTTTTTGCTGATTCTGATGAACGGCTCATACGGCGCCAGACTTGGCTCCAACGCAAAGGAGACACTGCGACGCCGCATCTATGAAAAGACGGCGCGCCTTGGCACCTGCACCACCGACGGATTGTCACTGGCGTCTCTGACGCAGGTCAGTATTGAGGGTGTGGAACAGCTGGACCTGTACTATTCCACCTATATTCCGCAGTTCTTCTATTCAATGATCTCGCCTTTTTTGCTCTTCGCGCTGTTTATGTTTATCTCGGTACCCTCGGCAGTGATATTGATCTGCTGCGTACCGCTGATCCCCGCCAGCATTATCGCTGTCAGTCGCTATGCCAAAAAGATCTTTGATAAATACTGGGGACAGTATACCAAGATGGGCGACGCCTTTCTGGATACCATTTCCGGCATGAAGGAACTGAAGATCTACGGCACCGACGGACGTGATCATGACCACATGAACAGTGAGGCGGAGGAATTCCGCAAGATCACCATGAAGGTGCTGACCATGCAGCTGGCTTCCACTACCATCATGGATCTGGTGGCATACGGCGGTGCAGGGCTTGGTATTGGCATTGCGGCGGCTTCGAATGGCTCCATTCATTCTCTGTTTGGTCTGTCGATGCCGGCGGCACTTTTATTTATTGTTCTGTCTGCGGTGGATTTCTTTCTGCCGCTGCGTGCCCTTGGCAGTGCCTTCCATGTCTCCATGAATGGCGCTACAGCGGGTAAAAAGATTCTGGCGCTGCTGGACACCCCCGAACCCGAATGGGGCAAGGAAGAGATTGGCAAAAAGGATATTGCGCTGAAGGACGTTGTGTTCTCCTATGACGGTCAGCGCATCGTGCTGGACCATGTGAGTATGGAAGCCCCTTCAGGCAGTCTGACAGCCATTGTAGGCCGTTCCGGCTGCGGAAAATCCACAGTGGTGTCGCTGCTGTCCGGCCTCAGACAGGTGAAGAGCGGCAGCGTGACGGTTGGCGGAACGGAACTGAAAAAGCTGAGCCGCGACAGCTTTTATCAGCATGCAGGGGTGGTATCCTGCAATACGCATCTGTTCACCGATACGGTACGTAATAATTTCCGTATTGCCAAGCCGGATATCACGGATACGGAGATCATGCAGGCATTGAAAAATGTGGATATGGACGCTTTCATTGCCCAGGCTGGCGGTCCTGATCTGGAACTCAGAGAGGATACCGTTAATCTTTCGGGCGGTCAGCGTCAACGGCTGGCACTGGCTGTGGCACTGAGTGCAGACAAGGACATCTATTTCTTTGATGAGGTGACTTCCAACATCGACGCGGAATCCGAAGATATCATAATGAAGAATATCTACGGTTTGAGCCGTGAAAAGACCGTGGTGATGATCTCCCATCGCCTGAAAAACGTGGTGAAGGCAGATAGGATTTATGTGCTGGACGGCGGCAAGGTGGTTCAGCTGGGCGATCATCAGCAGCTGATGGCAGAGAATGGCGTGTATCAGGCGCTTTACAACGAACAGAAAGCACTGGAGGAGGGGAAGATCAAATGAAACCGGTACGCAGAAACGGCCTGAGCATCATGATATCCCTGATATCCTTGCTGGGCAAACTGAAGTATATCATTTTCATTGCAGTGCTTGGCGGATTTGCGGGCAACTGCTGCGCCATTGCGGTGACAACACTTGGCGCCTGCTGTGCGGCAAAACTGATGGATCCTTCGTTTACGGATGCTTCTCTTGGACTGCTGGTCGGTCTGACCATCGGCGCAGGTGTGCTGAGGGGACTGCTCCGCTTTGCGGAACAGTACAATAACCATTTTATTGCCTTTAAGCTTCTGTCTTCGTTACGCGATCGTATTTTCGGGCAGCTGCGTGTTCTGGCTCCGGCGCGTCTGGAAGGACAGCAGAAGGGCAGCCTGATCGCCATGCTGACTGCCGATGTGGAAACACTGGAAGTATTCTATGCCCATACCATTTCACCCATGATGATCGCACTTCTGACGGACGGTACGGCTGCACTGCTGATCGGTCTGATCGGCGGCTGGCAGCTGGGTCTGGTAGCGCTTTGCGCTTATCTGGTGATCGGTATTGCTGTTCCGTTTGGCGCAAGCGCGGTACTGAAAAAAGACGGCATGAACTACAGACGTCAGTTTTCCTTGAGCTCTGCGTATTTTCTGGATTCGGTACGTGGTGTAAGCGATATCGTGATGAACGGACGCGTGAATGAACGCGGCACTGAACTGAACAGACAGTCGGAGCGCATGAATACCAGCACGGTATCCATGCGGCGCAAGAATGCCGCTGTCAGCGCACTGACGGGACTGACAGTCTCCCTGGCCATCATGGCAGCTGCCGCTGTGGGCATTGTGATGGCGGCAAACGGACAGGCTTCCATCGCCCCTGTCACGGTATCGTTGGTACTGCTGTTTTCCTCCTTCGGACCGGTGCTGTCGCTGGCGGGACTGCCTGCCAATCTGACGCAGACCTTTGCCGCGGGAGACCGCATCCTGAACTTCATGGATGAAAAACCGCAGGTGATCGAAAACCGCGAAGGCACCGAACTGAAGAACTTTGAAAAGCTTGAGATCAGGGATCTGAGCTTTGGCTATGAAGGGAACGAAGTACTGAAAAATGTTGATCTGACGATCAACAAGGGGGAGATCGTAGGTTTAATCGGTCCCTCCGGTTGCGGAAAATCCACCCTTCTGAAACTGTTTTTGAGATTTTATGATCCAAACAACGGCAAAGTGATGTATAATGGAACAGATCTGAAGCAGATCAACACCGCTTCCCTGCACCGCACGGCGGTGATGGTATCACAGGATACCTGGCTGTTTGATCGTACCATCCGCGAAAATCTGCTGACAGCCAACCCGAACGCCACGGAGCAGCAAATGCGTGAGGCGTGCCGTATGGCTGCTGTGGATGAACTGATCGAGCAGCTGCCGCTGAAATACGAAACGGAAGCGGGATTGCTGGGCAGCTCCATGAGCACGGGTGAACGTCAGCGTATCGGTCTGGCACGGGCATTCCTGTCGGGAGCACCTGTGCTGCTGCTGGATGAGGTGACATCCAATGTGGATGCCATCAACGAGGGAATCATCCTCGGCAGCCTCAAAGAGGCGGCAAAGGATCGTACCATCATTCTTGTCTCTCACCGCGAATCCACCGTCGGTATCTGCAACAAGGTCTATGCCGTCAAAGAGGGTCGCGTTGAAGCGGTACGGTAAAGCTGAACATTGAAACGAAAGGAAATGCATTGCCTTGAAAATTGCGGTTTACTGTGCCTCCGGCGAAGGTAAAAAGGAAAGCTATCGGAACGCGGCAGCGGAGCTTGGAAAATGGATCGGTGAGAACGGTCATACGTTGGTGTTTGGCGGCGGTAATATCGGTCTGATGGGCATTGTGGCATCCGAGGCTTTTCAACATGGCGCCAATGTAATCGGCGTGCTGCCTGCGGATGTGGATTTTATCAACAACCGACCGCAGCCCTACTGCACCGAAGTGATCCGTGAAAAGAACATGGCAGCCCGCAAGGACCGTATGCTGCAGCTGGCGGATGCCTTCATCGCCCTGCCGGGCGGCATCGGTACGCTGGATGAGGTGACAGAAGCCATCGTGTTGACCAGGATTCATGTGTTTGACAAGCCGGTGGTGCTGTTCAACACGGAGGGCTTCTACGAGCCATTCCGACAGATGCTGGACACCATGATCGAGGCGGGTTTCCTGACAAAGGACGAAAAAACACTGTTTTCGGATGACCTGAACGAAATATCCGCCTTTATTCAAAAAACATAAAAAACAATGAAAAGCACCCTTGCACAGAGGATTTTGTTCCCGACAGTGCAAGGGTGTTTTGCTGTTATTTATAATGGTTATGAAGCGAACTGACTGTTGTAAAGCGTGGCATAGAAGCCGTTTGCATTGAGCAGCTGTTCGTGATTGCCCTGCTCCACGATGCGGCCGTCCTTCATGACCAGAATCAGGTCGGCTTCCCGGATGGTGGAAAGTCGGTGCGCCACAATGAAAGTGGTGCGTCCCTGCATCATGGAGGTGAAAGCGTTCTGAATCTTGATCTCGGTACGCGTATCGATGGAGGAGGTGGCCTCATCCAGAATGAGCATGGGCGGGAGGCACAGCATTACGCGGGCGATGCACAGCAGCTGTTTCTGCCCCTGCGAGAGCAGACCGCCGTCTTCTCCAATGACGGTATCATAACCGTTCGGCAGACGCTGGATGAAGCTGTGGGCATGGGCTGCCTTGGCGGCTTCAATGATCTGTTGCTCGGTGGCATCCGGCTTGCCCATGGTGATGTTTTCGCGAATGGTGCCGCGGCGCAGCCAGGTATCCTGAAGTACCATGCCGTAGCTGCCGCGCAGGCTCTTGCGGGTGCAAAGACGGATATCATGTCCATCGACGGTGACGGCACCGGCGTTTACATCGTAGAAGCGCATCAGCAGGTTGATCAGCGTGGTCTTGCCGCAGCCGGTGGGACCGACGATGGCAATGTGCTGACCGTGTTCCGCTGAAAGGTTCATGTGCTCGATGAGCTTTTGACCGGGAGTGTAGGAGAAGCTGACGTCGTGAGCTTCAACACATCCTTCTACGTTTTGGAGCACGACAGCATCCTCTTTGTCCGGTACACGTGCGGGGACAGCCAACAGTTCAAACACACGTCCGGCGCAGACAAGGGCGTTCTGCAGCTCAGTGATCACGCCGGAAATTTCGTTGAAGGGCTTGGTATACTGATTGGCGTACGAAAGCAGGGCAGAGAGCGCACCAACGGTGAAGGGAACGGCAGCTCCGGCAGTTGCAAGGCAGATCAATCCGCCTGCGAGCGCTACGGCAGCATATACCACGTTGTTGACAAAACGCGTGCAGGGGTTGGTGAGCGAGGAGAAGAAGATGGCCTGCAGGGAGGCTTTTTGCAGACGGCCGTTGATCTCGTCAAAACGCTCCTGATTTTCTTTTTCGTGTCCGAAGGCGCGGACGACCTTCTGGTTGCCGAGCATTTCATCGATGAAGGCGGTCTGTTCGCCGCGGGTCTTGCTTTGCAGAACAAACATGTCATGCGTGCGGGTGGCAATGAAGCGGGCGACGACAAAGGAGAGCGGCGTCAACAGCACCACAATGGCGGCGATGGAGGCACGGATGGAAAGCATGAACACGAGGGTGCCAAGAATGGTCACCACACCGGTGAAAAGCTGCGTGAAGCCCAGCAGGAGGCCGTCGGCAAACTGATCCACGTCGGCGATCATGCGGCTGACGATATCACCGGCGGGGTGCGCGTCCAGATAGCTGAGGGGCAGCACCTGCAGATGGGCAAAGGCTTCGTTTCGCACGTCACGGATGACATGATACACGATGCGGTTATTGATGGTATTGATCAGCCACTGGGTGACTGCGCCGGATGCAACGACGATGCCGACAGTGACCAGTAACTGAACAATGGCCTTGAGATCCACATTGCCCGGCCCGAGGATGAGGTCGATCGCACGTCCGATCAGCACGGGCACATACAGCGACAGGGCTACATACACGGCGGAAAGAAGGATGGAAAGCAGGGCGGTAATCTTATAGGGGCGAAGTACCTGCAGCACTTTTTTGACTGTGCCGGGTGCCAACGTTATTTTTTTCATGCGCGCGCATCCTCCTTTCTGAACTGGGAGTTGTAGATTTCACGGTATACGGCGCAGCTTTCGAGCAGCTGGGCATGAGTACCGATGCCGGCGGCTTTACCGTCTTCAAGCACGATGATGCGGTCAGCATGCATAATGGAGCTGGTACGCTGGGATACAATGAATACGGTGGGATGCCAGGGCAGCGAACGCAGCGCGCGGCGCAGGGCGGCATCGGTGGCAAAATCCAACGCGGAGGAGCTGTCATCCAGAATCAGGATCTCGGGCTTTCTGACCAGCGCGCGGGCGATCGTCAGACGCTGCCGCTGACCGCCGGACAGGTTACGGCCTCCGGCTTCCACCATGGCGGACAGACCTCCTTTCTTTTCGACAATTTCGCTTGCCTGTGCCGTTTCAAGAGCCAGTGCTATATCGGCTTCGGCAGCTTCAGAATTGCCCCACAACAGGTTATCTTTGACGGTACCGCTGAACAGAACGGCTTTTTGCGGTACCAGACCGATCTTTTGACGGAGGGAGGAAGTATCCCAGCTGCGGACATCTTTGCCGTTTACCAGCACGGAACCGCCGGTCGCTTCGTAGAAGCGGGGAATGAGGTTGACCAGCGTGGTCTTACCGCTGCCTGTACCGCCGATGACACCGATGGTCTCGCCGGGACGGGCATCAAGCGTAATGCCTTCAACGGATTCGGCGCCGGCGCCTTCGTATCGAAGGGAAGCGTTGACGAAGGAGACACGGCAGTCCTTTGAAGCGGAGGAGGAGGGCTGATCGGCAGGAGCGGGTTCGGAGGGCAGCTCCAGGACGGCGGAAATACGGTTGGCGCAGGCGACAGCTTTGGTGATGCTGATGATCAGGTTGGCCATTTTGATCAGCTCCACCAGGATCTGTGACATATAGTTGTAAAGCGCAACCACCGCACCCTGCGTGATGATGCCGGCTTCCACACGCAGCGCACCGGTATGGATGAGGGCAATGATGGCCAGATTGATGATAACATAGGTGACGGGATTCATCAGCGCGGAGAAACGGCCGACCTTTTTCTGCATCGCGGTCAGACGATCGTTTTGTTCGGCAAAGCCTTTGACTTCTTCTTCCTCTTTGCCAAAGGCGCGCAGAACGCGTACGCCCGTCATGTTCTCACGGGAACGTCCCAACAATGCATCCAGATGAGACTGTACGCGGCGGTAAAGCGGGATGGAGATCAGCATCACGCCGCAGCCGACCACCGACAAAACGGGAATGGCAGCCACAAACCACAGTGCGCTTTGCGCATCCACCGTGAAAGCCATGATCATGGCGCCGAAAACAACAAAGGGAGAGCGCAGCAGCAGGCGCAGGGTCAGGTTCAATCCCGACTGTACCTGATTAAGGTCGGAAGTGATGCGGGTGATCAGCGTGGAGGTGCCGACGGAATCGATGGTCTGGTAGGACAGCGTCTGAATATGGGAAAACAGCGCGCTGCGCAGACGGGTCGTAAAGCCGACCGCAGCCTTGGCGGCAAAAAACTGCGCTGTGACAGAGCAGACAAGCCCTACAAAGCCCAGCAGCACCAGAATCAGCGCCATGCGGATGACATAGCCGGTTCCCGCACCGCCGCGGATGCCTGTATCGATGATGGCGGCTACCACCAACGGTACGATCAGCTCAAAGGAAGCCTCCAACAGTTTGAACAGCGGTCCAAGCACGCTTTCGCGGCGATAGGGCTTCAGGTAGGTCAACAGTTTTTTCATGATCGTTCTCTCCGGATATAAGCACACTCCGGAAATAATTCCGGAGTGAAAAGATTACGTGGAAGGGGGCATCGTTGCGGCGGGACCATAGTACAGAATACCTAAGGTGACAGGTCCTGCGGCGCCGTCCACGGTCAGACCGTGCAGCTATTGAAAGGTGCGCACGGCGGCGGTGGTCTTCTTGCCGTAGAAACCGTCGATATCGGCGGTCTGCAGGTAGCCCAGCTCCGCCAGTCGGGTCTGCATCTGACGGACGTAGGTGCCCGAATCGCCTTCACTCAGCGTGACCAGCCGCGGCGTGGGGCTGGGGCTGGGTGTCGGAACGGGGGACGGCGTGGGACTGGCGGTAACGACCGGCGTTGGCGTGTGCAGCAGCTCGTACGGGATGGGGGTGGATTCTGTTGCTCCCACAGCGGCGCCGGTTGCCAGCGTCAGATACAAAAGCAGTGCTTTTAAGAAATCCATGCCTGCCTCCGATCAGATATCGATAAACTTTCTGAATTCCGGCAGGATGCCGATGCCGTCCGGATAATGAGCGGCAAACTGCGGCACGGCATGACTGGGGAAGGAGTTGCCCTCGATGAAGCGGGGACCATTGGCGGTGATGGCAACATCCCAGGCGACAAAGCGCACTTCGGGGATGACATGCATGGCATTAAGGCACATGGCCTTGGCTTCTTCAAAGAAGGGGATGGTGAAGCCGATGATCTCGGTACCGGTCAGGGGATGCTTGGTATACACGTTGCCGGCTTTATCGGCAGCCACCGTCAGCAGCTTGCCGCTGGCGAGATCGACGCGGGCGGCCATGCCGCCCTGATCGACGTTATCCATCACCTTGCCGTTGCCGATGCGCAGGAAAGCGTACACGATGCCTTCCTGCTTGTCGCCGAGCAGGGTGGCAATACGGACGGTATTGACGGAATAGGGGCACATGCGGGCCATTTCGGGATGCTGGATGAGCAACTCCTCCAGTACGCCGGGACCCAGCGCACGCAGCTTATCCATGAACTGCGGAATGTCGCTTTCCCAATCCTTGCGCTCATATTTGACGATACCCACACCGGAGGAGCCCTCCAGCGGTTTGTAGAGCACAGCGGGCATATCCTCAAGGAAAGCCCTGAGGGCATCGAGCGTCATCGATTCATCCGCACGGAGCCACTTGCGTCCGACCTGCTGGGCAAACAGCGTGTTGAAGGTGGTCTTATCATCAAAGTTGTGCCAGAAAGCCTTGTTGTTCATGCGGCGGACGATATTGTTGGAAATGCCGCGGGTGATCACGGTGCTGCGCTGTTCATCGTTCAGCTTGTACATGGCGGCAATTTTGTAATCCATGTAGCCGGCGTTGTATTTCAGCGCGCACTTGAGCATATCCTGCATCAGCCAGGAGCGGCTTTTGCCGGTCTTTTCGTGAAGCTGTGCGGCGGTTTTGCGCATTTTGTGCCAGTCCATTTTCATGGCACGCTTGACGGCATAGGTCAGTCTGCTCATGAGCGGCTCCTTTACACATTGAAGCGGAACAGCGTGACATCGCCATCCTGCATGACATATTCCTTGCCTTCAGAACGGATGGCGCCCTTCTCGCGGCAGGCGTTCATGCTGCCAAGGTCCCTGAGGGTCTCAAAGGAGACGATCTCGGCACGGATAAAGCCGCGTTCAAAATCGGTATGGATCTTGCCGGCAGCCTGCGGAGCCTTGGTGCCGCGGCGGATGGTCCAGGCACGGCACTCATCGCTGCCCGCAGTCAGGAAGGAAATGAGGCCCAGCAGATGATAGCAGGCGGTAATCAGGGTATCCAGACCGCTGTGGGCGATGCCGAGCTCCTCCAGGAACATGGTGCGCTCTTCGGGTTCCATGCCGGCGATCTCTTCCTCGATGGCGGCGGAGATGCAGACGCATTCGGCCTTTTCGGCTTCGGCAATGCGGCGCACGGTCTGCACCATGGCATTGTCATCCGCGGCGCCGATGGCGTCCTCGGCAATGTTGGCGGCATAGATGACGGGCTTCATGGTGAGCAGGAACCAGCTGAGGGCGATCTCGCGCTCTTCATCACTCATCTCGCAGGTGCGGGCGGGCAGGCCCTTTTCCAGATGATTATACAGCCGGCGGCCGAGTTCAGCCTCCGCCTGACATTTTTTATCACCGGTCTTGAACAGCTTTTCGGCCTTGTCACGGCGCTTTTCGACCGTTTCCATATCGGCGAAGATCAGTTCCAAGTTGATGGTTTCGATATCGCGGGAAGGATCGACGGAGCCGTCCACATGAATGATGTTGTCATCCTCAAAGCAGCGCACCACGTGCACGATGGCGTCACACTCACGGATGTGGGAAAGGAACTTGTTGCCAAGGCCTTCACCGTGGCTGGCGCCGCGGACAAGACCGGCGATATCCACAAACTCCACACTGGCGGGAGTTACTTTCTTGGGGCTGTACATCTGAGCCAGCACATCCAGACGGCTGTCCGGTACGGCGACCACGCCGCTGTTGGGCTCGATGGTGCAGAAGGGGTAGTTGGCCGCCTGTGCGCCGGCATTGGTAATAGCATTAAAAAGGGTGCTTTTGCCGACATTCGGCAAACCGACAACGCCTAATTTCATTGCAAAGTCCGTCCTCTCCAGATCGAATACATTTATAAACAGATACATCATTTATTATACCCCCTGCGGCGATAAAAAGCAACCTGAAAGGGAAAATGCCCGGATAAAAAGAACCGCGTATTTACAAATTGGGCGAAAACCGATATAATATATCCAAATGAAAATTGCGGAGGAAATCCTCATGAAAAAAACTGTTTTGCGTGAATATGCCCGCCTGCTTGCGCAGCGCGGCGTCAATGTACAAAAGGGTCAGGAAGTTTTTATTTTTACGGGTCTGGAACAGCCCGAGTTTGTGCAGATGGTGACGGAGGAGTGCTACAAGGCAGGTGCCTCCAAAGTGGTGGTCGAGTGGGATTATCAGCCGCTGGCCAGAGTGCATAACCGTTACCGCAGCCTCAAAACGATGTCCACTCTGAACCGCTACGAGCTGGCACGGTGGGAGCATATGGCCGAGGTGCTGCCCTGCCGCCTCATTCTGGACAGTGAGGATCCTGACGGACTGAAGGGAATGAATCAGGAAAAAGCCATGAAGGCCCGCCAGCGCCTTTATCCCGTGATCAAGCCCTTCCGCGATCGCATGGAAAACCGTCAGCAGTGGTGCATCGCTGCTGTGCCCGGCGTCAAGTGGGCTAAAAAACTCTTCCCGGAGCTGCCCAAGGGGAAGGCAGTCGAAAAGCTGTGGGAGGAGATCCTGACCGCCAGCCGTGCCATGGAAGAGCCGCTTAAGGCATGGGAGCAGCACAGCGCGGAAATCCAGCGCCGCTGCGCTTACCTGAACAGCCTGAATATCCGCAGCCTGCACTACACCGCCTCCAACGGAACCGATCTCACCGTGGGCATGATCGAACAGGCCCACTTCTGCGGCGGCAGTGAAAAGACTTTGGGCGGTGTGGAGTTTGAACCCAATATTCCCACCGAAGAATGCTTTATCTCTCCCAAACGCGGTGAAGCCGAGGGCATCGTGTACAGCACTATGCCGCTGTGCAGCCGCGGTCAGCTGATCGAAAACTTCTCCATCCGCTTTGAAAAAGGCCGTGCTGTGGAATGGCACGCGGAAAAGAATGAAGAGCTGCTGACGCAGATCATTGAAATGGATGAGGGCAGCCACTATCTGGGCGAATGCGCCCTGGTACCCTATGACAGCCCGATCCGCACTACGGGCATTTTGTTCTATAATACGCTGTTTGATGAAAATGCCGCCTGCCATCTGGCTTTGGGCATGGGCTTCCCCGATACGATTAATGACTTTGAACACAAAACGCTGGATGAAGTGCATGCCCTCGGCGTCAACGATTCCATGGTGCATGAAGATTTTATGATCGGCTCCAAGGATATGAACATTGACGCGGTAACGGCGGATGGCCGTACAGTGCCCATCTTCAGAGACGGTACTTGGGCATTTGAATGTGAATGATGAAGGAGGAACATTTGATGCTGCCTTATAAAAATACCATTCCCGTGGCGGCGCACCGCGGTAATTCGCGCTTCTGCCCCGAAAATACCATGGCTGCCTTCCGCTCCGCCATCGCGCTGGCGCCGGATATGATCGAAACCGATGTGCATATGACCAAAGACGGCGTGCTTGTCATCATGCACGATCATAAAGTGGACCGCACAACGGACGGCACCGGCCTCATCCGCGAAAAAACGCTGGAGGAAATGCTCGCCCTTGATGCCGGCGGCTGGAAGGGAGAAGCCTTCAAGGGCGAAAAGGTGCCCACGTTTGAGGAATTCTGTATCCTGATGTCGGCACATCCCGATATTCTGCTCAATATTGAATTGAAGGATTATCCTGCCGATTCCGGTGCGTTTGCCTATGAATCCGCAGACAAGGCTCTGGCGATGATGGACCGCTACGGGCTGACGGAGCGCAGTGTGGTCAATACCTGGAGCGGCGAACTGAACGAGTATCTGGTGGAAAAGTACGGCGATAAAATCAAGATTCATGCGTATTACCCGCAGTTCCTGATGGGTCAGCGGCAGAAACGCTATGTGCTGGATTACGCCTATTGTGTGTGCCTGTTCGGACCGAAGGAAAGACCCGTGATGGATAAGCGCGATTTTGACGCCGCCAAAGCCATGGGTGTGGAGCCGTGGGCGTACTTCCCGACCGAGGAGCCCGCGCTGTATGACGCGGCACTGGAAGCCGGTGCGGTACTGTTTACCGCCAACGATCCCAAATGGGTGATGGATTATCTGAAGGCCAAGGGACTGCACGAATAATAATAGGGCGCCTAAAGACGCTCCAAATTCAAAAAAGAGGAACCGGATGATTGTTCGGCCCTCTTTTTTGATTTACAGTTGTTCGGTCAGACGGATATTCATGCGCTGCAGCTTTTCAATGTTTTCCTCATCCACGATGGTATCACGGACGGTGTGGATGCGGTCAACATACATTATACCGCGTTTGCTTTTTTTGCAGGCGACGACGGCGCAGCCCTTGTCAAAGTTTGCCTGATCGGAATTGGCTTTGCCCTGTTTGTCGGTGACTGTGTGGGAATTGGGCAGAGCCGAAAAAACACTTTGAAGCGTTTGGATACAGGCGTCCTGCATGGCATCTTTTTTGCAGATCAGGATGAAATGACTGCCGTAACCCACACAGTCAAAGTTGATCACGGGGGTGTTCAGCTTGAGCTGAGGATGATCCTTCGCATACGCCTTGCTGCCCAGCTTGCCCTTTTCTTCGTTATCGAACAGAATGAAGGCTGCCTTGCTGCGAAGTTCCTGCGGCAGGTTCAGTGCTGTTTCAAGCACAACGGCGGTACCGCTGGTGTTGTCATTGGCGTTGTGTTTGTTGACGAAAGCCCTGAAGCACAGCAGGAACAGGCTGTAGTAGACCACAAAATAGCACAGCAGGGGGATCATCCGGTTGCGGGAAAGGGTGTAATCCAGCGGCACCCATTCAAAGGCCGCCATGGCTGCCGCAATCGCGGGGACAAGCAGCAGCAGGACCACAACAAACTGATAAGCATAGAACAGTGGTCTGCAGGTGGGCAGCATCAGGTTGGGAATAAACCCGCCCTTGGGCGTATCGTAGTGGGCAGTGAATACAACATGGGCTTTTTCCGGATCGCCGATCACTACATTATGATGCTTTCCGGAAATTTGTACTTCGGCAGACCAGCCGGCTTCATGCAGTGTTTCACAGACCCAGGAACGGAAGGCGGTCTTTTGCTCCGCACTGTTCCGTATGGGAAAGCTTTCCTGGATATCTTGAAAGATGGTCGCCATGTTTTACCTCTTTTTTCAGGCGCGGTAGCCGTTGGGGTTAAGGGTTTGCCAGTGCCACGCATCCCGGCACATATCGTTCAGCGTGTGCGTGGCCTTCCAGCCGAGCAGATCGGCAGCCTTGGCGGGATTGGAATAGGAGGCGGCGATATCGCCGGGGCGGCGGTCGGCCATGCGCCAGGGCAGCTTCAGGTCATTGGCTTCTTCAAAGGTGCGGATCATCTGCAGTACACTGTAGCCCTCACCGGTGCCGAGGTTGACGATTTCCACACCCTTGTGGGAGACAGCATATTCAAGGGCCTTCAGATGGCCGTTGGCCAGGTCCATCACGTGGATATAATCACGGACACAGGTGCCATCGGGGGTGTCATAATCGCTGCCAAACACGCTCAGCATGGGAAGCTTGCCGCCTGCGGCACGGCAGATGAGCGGCATCAGGTTGTTGGGCATGCCGATGGGGTCTTCACCGATGAGACCGCTCTCGTGCGCACCGACGGGGTTGAAATAGCGCAGCAGCATGACCGACCATTCGGGATCGGCAAAGGCGGCATCCTGCAGGATGCGTTCGCTCATCCACTTGGTCCACCCGTAGGGGTTGGTGCAGGAGCCCATCGGCAGATTCTCGCTCATGGGAACGATCTTGCTGTCGCCGTATACGGTGGCGGAGCTGGAAAAAACGATGCGCTTGACGTTGTGTGCGGCCAGACATTTGCACAGCGTCAGGGTCGCCCCCAGATTGTTCTGATAATAGCGCAGGGGGATGCTGACGGATTCGCCTACGGCTTTGAGTCCCGCAAAATGCACGGCGGCGTCAATGGGCTGTTCATCCAGTACACGGTTGACAAAAGCCTCATCACAGCAATCGCCTTCATACAACGCCACCTTCTTGCCGGTGATCTTTTCCACGCGGCGGATGGATTCAGGACAGCTGTTGATAAAGTTATCCAGAACGACAACTTCGTGTCCGGCTTCCAGCAAACAGACACAGGTGTGAGAACCGATATAGCCGGCACCGCCGGTCAGCAAAAAACGCATTGCAGACACGCTCCCTTTTTTTATTACGGACAGTATAATCCAAATGCGGCTTGATTTCAATTGTTTTCGGCAATTTCAGCGATACATCATGCCGGGCATGGGAACAATCTCGCATTTATCGGTGGCCAAGTGCTGATCCTTGCCGATGAGACTGGCAGCACGGATAATGTTGGGCCCGAATCGCCCCCGCAGTTCATCCACGGCACGGTCGCTGCGTCCGCGGCGATCGTGAAGGGAATAGTCTCCGAACAGGCTGACCTGCTCGGGCATCGCCTGCGAGGACAGGGCCACGGCGGTGACGGTCAGGGCGCGGACGGGACGCTCCCAGCGGTAGCCGGCACAGAAACGCTCAAAGAGCGCCTGTGCCAGAATGAGCGGGCTCTGTGTGGGATAAAGAAAGGAAACGGAGAAGCGCTGAAAGGCAAACTCATTATCCTTGATATACAGCTATGCGCCGCCGGCTTTGACTTCGTGACTGATCATGCGGTGACCGACATCCTGTGCCAGCTCATACAGCGCCAGCCAGACGGAGTAGTTGTCGTGCAGATCGCAGACGCAGGTGGCGCCATGACCGATGGATTTGATCTGCGGAGCAAAATCGTTTGGCGCAACGGGGGAAAGGTCTTCTCCGCGGGCAAAGGCGCGTACCATCAGACCGTTTTTGCCAAAGCGGCGCTGGATCAGGTCGATGGGAGCCTGTGCCAATGCTCCGATGGTGGTGATGCCCATCTCGTACAGTTTCAGGGTGGTACGGGGACCGACATACAGCAGTTCGGATACGGGCAGCCTCCAGCATTTTTCGCGGAAGTTGCCGCGGTTCAGCACCGTCAGACCATCCGGCTTTTTCATATCACTGCCAAGCTTGGCCAGCGCTTTGCAGAAGGAAACGCCGATGGAGACAGTAAGACCGGTTTCTTCCCGTACGGTGCGGCGGATGGATTCGGCAACGTCGATGGCTTCTTTTTCTTCAAAGGGCAGTCCGATCCAGCATTCGTCCATGCCGAAGGGTTCTACCTGGGCGCTGTGACGCTGATAAATACGGCGCAGCAGACGCGAATATTTGAGGTACAGGTCATAGCGCGGCGGCAGCATGACCAGGTCGGGGCACTTTTGCCGCGCTTCCCAGTTGGCCATGGCGGTCTTGACGCCCGCCCGCTTGGCGGGATAATTGGCAGTCAGCACGATGCCGTGGCGCTGCTCCGTGTCGCCGCAAACGGCAATGCGCTGTTCCCGCAGGGAGGGGTTTTCCACCATTTCCACAGAGGCGTAAAAGCAGTTGGCATCAGAATGAAGTATCGTCATGAAAGATATCTCCTCAAGGAATCTGTCATATCCATTATAGTATATTAACAAGCAACTTTCAAGCCGATAAATCCGTTGACAACAGGCAAAAAAGCGATTATAATATATACAGTAAATATACTTTGGAGATTCAGCATGGCAAGACGAAGATTTGAAACGGAAACACCGGGGAACGGTGAAAGCTTTGCGGAGCGGCTGCGCAGCTTCAGAGCCGGGGCGGGGTTGACACAGGAAGAGCTGGGAAACAGGCTGAGCCTTTCCAAGGCGGCGGTGGCCAATTGGGAGGCGGGAAGGACCCGCCCTGACATTGCCAACATTCCCATGCTTTGCCGGGTATTGAAAATTTCCATTCCGGAATTTTTTGCCGATGAGTCACCAATTGGAAAGGACGAAGAGCGGCAGCTGCTGCGGCTGTATCGCCGGCTCAACAGCGATCATCGCGAGCTTTTATGGGCGATGGCGGAAAAAATGACCGAGCAGGAAGAAACGGCAGCGACGGCAAAAATTCATGTATTGGAATATGCCGGGGATACGGCAGCCGCGGGCATCGGTGATGATGGCTTTGACGGCCGCGTCAGAAAGCTCTGCGTACGCAGTACGCCCCTGACAAAGAAGGCCGATATGGTGTTCCGCGTCAGCGGAGACAGCATGCAGCCGGATTATCCGGATGGCTGCATGGTATTGGTTCAGAAGGGAAAAAACCGCGTCAAGTCCGGCGATACGGGCATTTTTCAGGTAAACGGCGCACTGTACATCAAACAACTGCGGGCGGAGGGATTGTATTCCCTCAATCCGGCTTATGAAACCATGACTCCCGAAGAATATGAAGAGATACAGGCAGTCGGCCGTGTGATCGGTCTGCTGGATACGGCGGATATATTGCCTGAAGGATAAGAAGAATGAAATACAGAAAGCAGTATGTGGATGTGGCGGTGGAAATGACCGCGGATGGACGGATGCTGCCGCGGATCATTTACTGGATCGACGGACGACAGTATGAAATCAGCCGCATCAGGGCGGTGACCCCGGCACCCGCCCTGAAGGCAGGGGGACAAGGGGACCGCTATACCATTGTGATGGAAGGAAAAGAACGGTATCTGTTCTTTGAACGCCCTACCGATGCGGAAGCAGACCGCACCGTGGGCCGCTGGTTTGTGGAGGCACCGGAAGCCATTTGAAATGTTTGCCCGAAAAAATGAAATTTAACTATTGACATCCGTGCGAAAAAGTGGTATCTTATCTGTGCTGTCAGAAAGCAGCATGGTCGCATGGCTCAGTTGGTAGAGCACATCGTTCACATCGATGGGGTCACAGGTTCGAGTCCTGTTGCGACCACCAGAAAAAGC
>JAKSQG010000100.1 GCA_024404275.1 Clostridia bacterium
ACCAGAGCGGTAAACAGCATCAGTACCGTGAGCAGCAGGGAAACGGTCTTCTTCATGGGTTTGTCCTCCTTGTTTGATGTTGATCAAAATCATATATCTCGCTGCAGAACGCTTCGGTCAGTGCCGCGTCATGGCTGATCATCAGCACACTGCCGCCGCTTTGCCGCATCCTGCCGCGGATGATCCCAAGTACATTGGCCTGCGTGGATACATCCAGCATGGAAGTGGCCTCATCCAGTATCAGCAGTTCGGGTTGAAACAGCAGACACCTTGCAATGGAGACCCGCTGCGCCTCGCCGCCCGATACCTGATGCGGCAGATGGGATAATATCTCCGCCCCAAGTCCCACGCCCTCAAGCGCTTCCGCCGCCAGTTCTTTTTCTTTGCCCTTTGGGGAAAAGCGGTGATAGCGGATGAGTTCTATCAGCCCGTCCCCGATCTTCTGCCGCGGGTCCAGCGCCGCGTAGGGCTGCTGATACACCATCTGGATGCGCACGCCCCTCAAACGGTCATAGCCTTTTTTCTCCGAAAAAAGAGGTCTTCCGTCCAGCAGCACCGTGCCGCTATCGGGCGTCACCACGCCGCATAGCACCTTGGCCAAAGTCGATTTGCCGATGCCGCTTTTGCCGTACACGCCAAAAAACGCACCGTCGGGGATGGTCAGCGTCACACCGTTCAGCACTTGCTTTGTCCCGAACGCTTTGCACAGCTCTTTTACTTCTATCATGCGCGGCACCACCATTTCCGTTCGCCGTCCGACTGCTCCGCCGGTTCCTGTTCAGCGCAGGCCTCCGAGGCTTCAGGGCAGCGCGCATAGAAGGGACACTTTGTCTCTCCCTTTCGCAGGACCGGTGTCTCCTTCATGCCGTTTTCCACCAGCGCGCCGATCAGAGCGGCGGTGTACGGCTGTTTGGGAGAAGACAGCACCGCTTTTGCGGGTCCTGTCTCCTGCATTCTGCCGCCACAGAGCACCAACACACGGTCGCACAGCTGCGCCACCGAAATATCATGGGTGATGATGAGCCTGCCTGCCTGCGGAAACAGCTCTGTCAGCAGGTCCATAAACCGCTGCTTGCCCTCGGTATCCAGTCCGTTGGTCGGTTCATCGGCAATGAGCAGTGCGGGCTGCGCGCACAGCGCCAGTGCAATGGTCACCCGCTGCGCCATGCCGCCCGACAGCTGAAACGGATACTGCGCCATCAGCTCCCCGGGATTTTCAAAGCCCGCCCGCCGCAGACGGTCAAGCGCTGTCTGTTCCCATTCACGGTGCGGCACGCCGTTATGGCGCAGGCTGTCCTGCAGCTGACGGCGGATCGTACGGGAGGGATTCAAGAACTCGTGCCCATTCTGCGGGATATACACGATGTCCCGTCCCAGCAGGGCACGCAAGCGCCTGCCTTTGGGCAGCGGGCTGCCGCAAAAAACGATCTCGCCGCCGGTTTGTGTCACATTGGATGGCAGCACGCCCATGATGGACTGGGCGATCATCGTTTTGCCCGAACCTGTCTCGCCGATGAGCGCCAGGCTTTCCCCCGCCGCGATGTCAAAGGATACCCGATCGACCAGCAGCCTTGTACCGTTTTCCAGCCGGGCCCGCAGGCTGCAGCTGCGATAGCTCAGCATCGTTTCCAACCGGACATCCTCCTTTCGCAGCGTTAGTTGTGTTAAACTGATACTATTATAGTTCATTTTCCTGTATTTTCCGCAAGCCCCCCCGGGGGTTGAAATACCGCAAAAAAACACAAGACCCGATCCATTCAAAAAGATATGGACTTGAGCAGGAAAAAGTTGTATAATGATATGTGCTGTTTTATTGGTCTTCAGCACATTTTCCCGACACTGCAACACCTGTAAAAGGAGCTTTCCATGGCTAAATATTTTGGCACCGACGGTTTCCGCGGCTGCGCCGGTGTGGCGCTGACCAGCGATCACGCCTACCGCATCGGCCGTTTCCTGGGCTGGTACTACAACCGTGAGCACAAAGCCCGTGTGGTCATCGGCAAGGATACGCGTCTTTCCTCCTATATGTTCGAATACGCACTCATCGCGGGTCTTACCGCCTCGGGTGCGGATGCCTATATGCTGCACGTGACCACCACGCCCTCCGTCAGCTACATCAGCCGCGTGGATGAGTTTGACTGCGGCATCATGATCTCCGCCAGCCATAACCCCTACAACGATAACGGCATCAAGCTGATCAACTCCAACGGTGAAAAAATGGAGGACGAGGTCATCGACAAGATCGAGGAATACCTCGACAGCGACCGTCAGCTGCCCATGGCCAGCGGCGAAAACATCGGCCGCACGGTCGACTATGCCTCCGGACGCAACCGCTATATCGGCTACCTGATCTCCCTGGGCATGTACAGCTTCAAGGGGCTGCGCATCGGTCTGGACTGCGCCAACGGCTCCAGCTGGAACATCGCCAAGGCCGTTTTCGAAGCCCTCGGTGCCAAGACCTGCGTCATCAACGCGGAGCCCGACGGCACCAACATCAACCGTGATGCCGGCAGCACCCACATCGAAGGTCTGCAGCGTCTGGTGCGCGACAATCATCTGGATTGCGGCTTTGCCTTTGACGGCGACGCCGACCGCTGCCTGTGCGTAGATGAAAACGGCGACGTCCTGACGGGCGACCACATCCTCTACGCCTGCGGCACCTATATGCAAAACCGCGGCATGCTGCCCGACAACACCATCGTCACCACCGTGATGAGCAACTTCGGTCTCTACAAGGCGCTGGACGCCAAGGGCATCCAGTACGCCAAAACGCAGGTAGGCGACAAGTACGTTTACCAGTACATGCGCGATCACGGCAGCCGCATCGGCGGCGAGCAGAGCGGCCACATCATCTTCAACCGCTATGCCACCACGGGCGACGGCATCCTGACCGCCCTCAAAATGATGGAATGCATGCTGGCGCGCAAGTGCCGCATGAGTCAGGTCTGCGAAGGGCTGACCTTCTATCCGCAGACGCTCAAAAACATCCGCGTCAAATCCAAGCCCGCCGCCAACGCCGACGTGGACGTGCAGCGCAAGATCGATGAGATCGCCGACCGTCTGGGCACCTCCGGCCGCATCCTGGTACGCGAGAGCGGCACCGAACCCGTCATCCGCGTCATGGTGGAAGCCGAGACCAAAAAGATGTGCGACGATTATGTGGACGAGGTCATCTGGGTCATCAGGAGGAAGGGTCATGAAGATCAGTGATCTGTACGATCTGTCCCACACGCTGGCGGCAGATTACCTGAAGCAGTTTGAATACCCCTGGGAAGCGCTCAAGGGCATTAAGGAGGAGATTCTCCGCCTCGGCGCGACGCTCGGGGAGGAATACACCGAGGTCAGCGAGCATGTGTGGGTGCACAAGACCGCCGTCGTCGCCCCCACCGCCTTCCTCGGCGCGCCCTGCATCATCGGCGCAAACACCGAGGTACGCCATTGCGCCTTCATCCGCGGCAGCGCGCTGGTGGGTGAAAACTGCGTGGTCGGCAACTCGGTGGAGCTCAAAAACGTCATCCTGTTTGACAACGTGCAGACGCCGCATTACAATTATGTCGGCGATTCCATTCTGGGCTACCGCTCCCACATGGGCGCCGGCTCCATCACCAGCAATGTCAAAAGCGATAAAACGCTTGTCCGCTCCTGCGGCATCGAAACAGGGCTCAAAAAAATGGGCGCCATGCTGGGCGATTATGTCGAGGTAGGCTGCAACTCCGTGCTCAACCCCGGCACCGTCATCGGGCGCCATTCCAACATCTATCCCTTAAGCTGTGTGCGCGGCTGCGTACCGGCAGACAGTATTTTCAAAACCGGCGGCATCATTGTAAAGAAAGAGGTCAGATAATATGTGCGGCATCGTAGGTTATACCGGCCCCAAGCAGGCGGCTCCCATTCTGCTTGAAGGCCTCAAGCGTCTTGAATACCGTGGCTATGACAGTGCCGGTCTGGCAGTCGGCAACTTTGAAAAGATCGAAGTGGTCAAGGCTCAGGGCCGCCTCAAGAATCTCAGCGACAAGACCGATGACGGTCATTCCTTCCCCGGCACCTACGGCATCGGCCATACCCGCTGGGCGACCCATGGTGTGCCCTCGCTGACCAACGCGCATCCGCATGTGAGCGGCAACTGCGCGCACAGCGGCTCCGGTCTGGTGGAAGCCGCGGTGGTAGGCGTGCACAACGGCATCATCGAAAACTATCAGGAGCTGAAGGAAAAGCTGCTCAAGCACGGCTACACCTTCTACAGCCAGACCGATACCGAAGTGGCCATCAAGCTGGTGGATTACTACCTCAAAAAGTATGGTCTCGGCCCGGTGGACGCCATCATCCGCACCATGGTGCGCGTACGCGGCTCCTATGCGTTGGAGCTGATGTTCAAGGATCGTCCCGGCGAGATCTGGGTCGCCCGTAAGGACAGCCCCATGATCATCGGCGTGGAAAAGGACGAAAGCTACATCGCCTCCGATGTGCCCGCCATCCTGCAGTACACCCGTCAGGTGTATTACATCGGCAACCTCGAAATGGCCTGTGTCAAGCCCGGCGAGGTGCACTTCTTCAATCTGGACGGCGATGAGATCCAGAAGGAACTGGTCGAGATCAAGTGGGATGCCGAAGCGGCCGAAAAGGGCGGCTGGGAGCATTTCATGATGAAGGAGATCCACGAGCAGCCCAAGGCTGTTCGGGATACCCTCAACTCCATCATCCGCGATGGCCGCATCGCCATCGATGGTCTGGATGACGAGCAGATGAAGCAGCTCAGCAGCATCATTCTGGTCGCCTGCGGCTCTGCCTGGCATGTGGGCATGGCCATTCAGTACGTCATTGAAGACCTCGCCCGTGTGCCCGTCCGTGTGGAGCTGGCCAGCGAGTTCCGTTACCGTGATCCTATCCTCGGGCCCAACGATCTGGTCATCGTGATCAGCCAGTCCGGTGAGACCGCCGATACGCTGGCCGCGCTGCGTCTGGCCAAGGAACGCGGGGTCAAGACCATGGGCATCATCAACGTGGTCGGCTCTTCCATCGCCCGTGAGGCGGATAATGTGCTCTACACACTGGCCGGTCCCGAAATCGCCGTGGCCACCACCAAGGCTTACAGCACGCAGATGGTCGCCGGCTACTGCCTGGCGGTGCAGCTGGGCTTCATCCGCGGTCTCATCGATCAGGAAAAGTACAGCTACTACATCAAGGAGCTGCTGACCATTCCCGATAAGATCGCCTCCATTCTGGAATCCAAGGAGCGCATTCAGTGGTTTGCCGCCAAGTTTGCCGGCGCGCATGATGTGTTCTTCATCGGCCGCGGTCTGGATTATGCCATCGCGCTGGAGGGCAGCCTCAAGATGAAAGAGGTCTCCTATGTGCATTCCGAGGCGTATGCCGCCGGCGAGCTCAAGCACGGCACCATCAGCCTCATCGAGGATGGCACGCTGCTCATCGGCGTGCTGACCCAGAGCGGTCTGCATGAAAAGACCGTCAGCAACATGCTGGAATGCAAATCCCGCGGCGCTTACCTGATGGCGCTGACCACCAACGGCAACTACGGTGTGGAGGATTCCGCCAACTTCAGCGTTTATGTGCCCAAGGTGGATGAGCACTTTGTGGGCAGCCTGGCGGTCATTCCGCTGCAGCTGATGGGTTATTATGTCTCCGTCGCCAAGGGTCTGGATGTGGACAAGCCCCGCAACCTCGCCAAGAGCGTGACGGTGGAATAAGAGTTATTTAAGGGGGAACCACGCTTTCCGATGCCGGAAAGCATGTTTCCCCCTTTGACCTCTTCCGAGAAAGGGCAATCTGAATACAATCAAAAAGCACCCTTGCACAGTTGATACGCTTCAAACGTGCAAGGGTGTGTTTTTTCAGTCTAGGGCCATGCAAGGCCATGTTCAGATTCGTCCCTCCGCAGTATAATCAACGCTGCCCTGAACCCGGTTTTTCTCGGAAGGTTTGGAAACTATGCTTTTTGACATCAAAAAGCGTGGTTTCCAACACATCCCCCGTCCTCATCACGCAGCCTTGAATAGCAGCAGATATCGGCATGGCTGCCGTCCCGCCGCTTTTTCTGCCCGCGCAGCGTGCCTTCAAAGGTAAAGCCGCACTTTTGCATCACTCGTCCGCTGGCGGGGTTCAGGCTGTCGTGCTTGAGCCCCACGCGGTAAAAGCCCACGGTGTGCAAAAGATATTCCGTCACAGTCGACAGCGCTTCGCTCATCAGCCCGCGATTCCACAGCCTTTCTGTCAGGCAATAGCCCAGCTCACACCATTCATCGCTTTCGCTCCAGCGGGTCACAGCGATATCGCCCACAGGCTCACCGTTCAGCGTAATGCACCAGCGGTAAACAGTGCTGCTGTCATACGCCTCCGCCCACATATCCACCAGCCGCTGCGTAGTGGCAGCATCCTTGTGCGCCGTCCAGTCCAGCCGGTCGGTCACGGCAGGGCAGCCCGCCCAGTTTTCAAATATTTTGGGGGCGTCCTCCGGCGCATAACGGCGCAGCAGCAGCCGCGGTGTTTCAAGCGTCTGCGTACCGCAATGGGTCATCATTCTTCATCCTCAAAAAGCAGCTTTTCCAGCTCCGCCATCGTACGCGCCACATAGGTCGCTTTCGAGGGCTCCTGCCAGCGCGCTCCAAACAGCGCACCTGTCATGCCGTAATCCACCGCGCCGTTGACGTCGGTCACAGGGTTATCC
>JAKSQG010000101.1 GCA_024404275.1 Clostridia bacterium
GGTCTCCAAAACCTTTGTTGTGGGTTCGAATCCTACTGCCCCTGCCAATAAGAGCGAATGAGTGCCCAACCACTTGTTCGTTCTTTTTTTGTGCCCTTACGATTGTATGCCGGACACCAATGCAGCGTACAGCTCGTCAAAGCCATCACCGTAAAGATGAATGTAAAGGTTATAGGTGATATTCACATCCGCGTGACCCAATAGCCGTGAGAGAATCTTCACATCGATTCCCTTATGATAGCAGTTGGTTGCGAATGTGTGACGAAAGACATGCTCGCCCCGATACTCAATTTCTGCCTCCTCACAAGCTTTGATAGTTTGATAGCGGATTGCTTCATACGACAAGCGCTCGCCGTTCTCATAACTGAATACCCACTCGCTGTTGCGCTCAATTTCCAACCCTTCCAACAGTCTGACAGCTGTTGGAGTGAGCGGCACTGTTCTGTTGCTTTTTTCGCTCTTCGCGCTGTCCTGCACGAATGAGCGTTTTTTATTTGCAAGGTACACAACTGTATTGTAAAACTGTTTGTTCTGTAAACAGTATAACACAATTTAATCGTTCAGATACTTTCCTGTCAGGCTTTTGGTGTTTTTGCGTATGTCCGCCGGGGTGCCCGCGGCAATGATCCGTCCGCCGTGGACGCCGCCTCCGGGACCCATATCGATGATGTAATCCGCGTTTTTGATGATATCCAGATCGTGTTCAATGGCGATGACGGTGGCGCCGCTTTCGATCAACCGCCGGAACACACCCAGCAGCGTCTGCACATCCAGCGGATGCAGGCCGATGGTGGGTTCGTCAAAAACAAATACGGTATCGGATTGTCCTTTGCCCATTTCGCCGGCAAGCTTCAAACGCTGCGCCTCGCCGCCGGACAGGCTGGGCGTTTCTTCACCGAGGGTCAGGTAACCCAGCCCCAGATCCTGCAGCACCTGCAGGCGGCGGGATACCAGCGGCAGGTCGGCACAGGCAGCCAAGGCTTCGGTCACGCTCATGTCCATCAGCTCGGGCAGTGTGTTCGGTGCCCCTCCATTTTTCGGACTGCGGCGAATGTACCCTGCGTTTCTGCTGTAGCGGGAGCCTTTGCAATCGGGGCAAGGTATATCCACATCGGGCAGAAATTGTACATCCAGGCTGATGCTGCCCGTGCCATCGCAGGTGGGGCAGCGAAGCGAACCTGTATTGTAGGAGAAATCTCCTGCCTTATAGCCGCGCTCTTTGGCATCCGGCGTACGGGCAAACACCTTGCGGAGCTCATCGTGCACATCGGCATAAGTCGCCACAGTGGAGCGCACATTGATACCGATGGGGGTGGCATCGATCAGTTTGACCTGAGAGATGCCCTCGGCGGAAATACTTTTGACATGGCCGGGCAGCTTGCCGCCTTTGATGGAAGTCTCCAGGGCGGGGATGAGACTTTCCAGTACCAGTGTAGTTTTGCCGGAGCCGGAAACGCCCGTGACGGCAATGAACCGACCTTTGGGGAAATCCACCTCCAGGGGTTTTACTGTATGAATAGGCCCGGTCGAAAGGTGGATCGTCCCCAGTTCAAACATATGCTCTGCGGGGATATCCTTTCTCATATTGATCTGCTTTTTGCCGGTCAGAAAGCCCCCAATGCGGGAATTCGGGTTGTTTGCCGCTTCTTGCAGCGGTCCCTGTGCGATGACCGTGCCACCGCCTGCACCCGCCTCGGGACCCATCTCAATGAGCCAGTCGGCTTCCTTCAGCACGTTGGTATCGTGGTCCACCAGTATGACGGTGTTGCCATCAGACAAAAGATCGTGCATCACGCCCGTGAGTCCTTCCAGATTGGAGGGATGCAGACCGATGGAGGGCTCATCCAATACGTAGAGCACGCCCGTTGTGCGGTTGCGAACAGCACGAGCCAGCTGCATGCGCTGCCTTTCGCCTGTGGAAAGCGTAGAAGCGGCACGGTCCAGCGTAAGGTAGGAAAGACCGAGGTCAGTCAGCCGCCCGGAAGCGTTCAGGAACGATTCGCAGATGCTCATCGCCATCGGGCGCATCTCCTCGGGCAGCGAAGCGGGAACGCCTTCCACCCACTGTATCAGGTCGGAAAGGGTCATGGTGCACGCCTCGGCAAGAGAGATTCCCCGCAGCTTTGGGGCGCGGGCAGCTTCGCTCAGCCTTGTACCGCCGCAATCGGGACATTCATCCTGCCGCAGGAATTTTTCCACCCGCTTCATGCCGTTTTCGTCCTTAACCTTCGAAAGGGCATTTTCCACGGTGTAGGTGGCGTTAAAATAAGTAAAGTCCATATCGCCTGCGGCGCCGCTGGTCTTGTTCTGATAGATGATGTTTTTCTTTACCGCAGGACCGTGAAACACGATGTCCTTTTCTTTTTCGGTCAGGTCGCGGAAGGGCACATCGGTGCGTACACCCATCTCACGGGCGATATCCTTCATCAGCGACCACATCAGCGTCTGCCACGGGGCAACCGCGCCTTCGTTGATGGTCAGGGAATCATCCGGCACAAGGGTGGATTCATCCACGGTACGCACCACGCCCGTGCCGTCACAGCGCTTGCAGGCTCCCTGACTGTTGAACGCCAGTTCTTCCGCTCCGGGCGCAAAAAAGTGCACGCCGCACTCGGTGCAGACAAGATCGAGTCCCGCGGCGACATTCAGGGAGGGCGGTGTGTAATGTCCGTTCGGACACCGGTGGGAAGCAAGACGGGAAAACATCAGCCGCAGGCTGTTCAAAAGCTCTGTGCCGGTGCCGAAGGTGCTGCGGATGCCGGGAACACCGGGACGCTGACGAAGTGCCAGCGCTGCGGGAACATACAACACCTCGTCCACCTGCGCTTTTTCCGCCTGCGTCATCCTTCTGCGCGTGTAGGTAGACAGGGATTCCAGATACCGCCTTGAGCCCTCGGCATACAGAATGCCAAGCGCCAGGGAGGATTTGCCC
Organism: Clostridia bacterium; assembly: GCA_024404275.1. GTDB lineage: Bacteria > Bacillota > Clostridia > Christensenellales > Aristaeellaceae > SFMI01. The sequence goes on from JAKSQG010000101.1 coordinate 2,933, forward strand.
GAACCGGATACGCCCGCAATGCCCACGATCTGATGCAGTGGGATATCCACATCGATATTTTTCAGGTTGTGTACCCGCCCACCGCGGATTTTGATTTTATCAGGAGTATTCCGGAAATCCTGTTTCATTGCTGCCTGCTTCCTTCTTTGCTTTCGTTTTTCTTTGCATCCTGTACAAGACAATACTATATATGATGGGCAATGTCAAAGTAAACTTTGATTAAAAACAACTTCGCTTTTATATCATCGAAAATTACCGAAAACTATAGTATTTTCATTATCGATATGTTATAATCCCATAGTCTGAAAAATCAGACGATAAAAAGGAGGAACTTATCCATGAAGCGTATGCTCTCCATGCTGGTCGTACTGGCCATGCTGCTGGCTCTTGTGCCTGCCGCAATGGCTGATACCGTGACCGGTACCGCCACTGTACCCGGTGCTGTGGATGCCGGTGCCAAAGACCTGACCGTGACCATTACCCTGACCGACGGCGTCATCACCGATGTGGCGGTGACCCACGAAGAGACCCCCGGCATTGGCTCCAAGGCTGTGGATGCTCTGCCCGGTGCCATCGTCAAGGCCAATTCCATCAATGTGGATATCATGTCCAGCGCCACCCAGACCTCCAATGCCATTCTGGCTGCTGCCGAGCTGGCTTTGGTAAACGCCGGTGTGAATCCCGAGGACTACAAGGCCAAGGCCGAGGATGAAAAGGCCGAGGATATCACTCTGGATACCGATGTTGTCATCGTCGGTGCCGGCGGCGCCGGCATGACCGCTGCCATCGTGGCTGCCCAGAACGGCCTGAACGTGGTGGTGCTGGAAAGCCAGCCCATCGTTGGCGGTAACTCCGTCAAGGCTACCGGCGGCATGAACGCTGCCGATACCGACGCCCAGGATACCAACACCTTCGGTGCCGGCGGCGAAGAAGCTGCCGTTGCCAAGACCCTGAAGGCTGCCGAAGCCTATGCCGATAACGCCGAGATCACCGCGCTGGCTGCCGCCGTGGCGGAGCAGTGGGCGGCCTATCAGGCCAACCCCAACGGCTATTTCGACTCTGTTGAGCTGATGGAGCTGGATACCATGATCGGCGGCAAGGGCATCAACGATCCCGAGCTGGTTGCCACCCTGTGCGCCAACACCGATGATGCCATTGACTGGCTGGCGACCGTGAACATTGACCTGGTGAACGTCGGTTCCTTCGGCGGCGCCACCGTCAAGCGTATCCATCGCCCCGTCAATGCCGAGGGCAAGACCGTATCCGTCGGCTCCTACATGGTGCCCCGTCTGGAGGCTGCTGTGAACGGGCTGGAGAACGCCATCATCCTGACTGAAACCACTGCTCACACCATTGTGATGACCGATGGCGCTGCCACCGGCGTGATCGCTGTCGGCAAGACCGGCAACACCGTGACCGTCAACGCCAAGGCCGTTATTCTGGCCAGCGGCGGCTTCGGTGCCAACCTGCCCATGGTCTCCGCTTATAATCCCGCGCTGGATGGCTTCATGACCACCAACGCTGCCGGTATCCAGGGCCAGGGTATTGAAATGGCTGTTGCCGTCGGCGCCGCTACCGTGGACATGGACCAGATCCAGATCCATCCCACGGTGGAAGCCAATACCGCCTCCCTGATCACTGAAGGCCTGCGCGGCGATGGCGCCATCCTGGTGAACGCCGAGGGCCTGCGCTTCATCGATGAAGTCGGCACCCGTGACGTGGTCTCTGCTGCCGAAATCGCCCAGACCGGCTCCTACAGCTGGCTGATCGTGGACCAGAAGATGGTGGATGCTTCCAGCGTTATTGCCGGTTACATCACCAAGGGCTTCACCACTTCCGGTGATACCTATGAAGCACTTGCTGAAGCCGTTGGCATGCCCACCGAGGCTTTTGCCGCCACCATGAATGACTGGAATACCAAGGTGGAAGCCAAGGCTGACACCGATTTCGGCCGCACCAGCTTTGCCAAACCTCTGGATACCGCTCCCTTCTATGCCATCAAGGTGACCGCCGGTATCCATCATACCATGGGCGGTCTGAAGATCGATACCGATGCCTGCGTGCTGAACACCGAAGGTCAGGTGATCCCCGGTCTGTTCGCTGCCGGTGAGGTCACCGGTGGTGTGCATGGCGCCAACCGTCTGGGCGGCAACGCCGTGGCTGACTTTACCGTGTTCGGCCGCATCGCTGCTCAGAGCGTGCTGGCTTACATCGCCAAGTAATTATCAAACTTAACTCTATAAGCGCCCCTGCCATATGGCAGGGGCGTTTTGGTTATCCTTGAAGTCCGCTTGTTATGAATGTACCTTGGTAAAGCGTTTTTGAAACTTTGTATGCTTACATCCAAGCTTTTCGTAAAAGCAATGCACGCCTGTTCTGCTGACTTCGGAACGCAGCGTACAACTCGTCAAAGCGATCACCATAAAGATGAATGTAAAGGTGATTCCTATAACCATACGAGCTATAAAGCATGCAAAAAGGAGATGACATGTGTCATCCCCTTTTTTTGTTTTCAAATACGTTTGCAAGGCGATTCAGGCTTCGAAAGCAGTGGAATCTGTCCCGACAATACCGGTCGTGTCCTGCAGGAGGCAATGTATTTATTCTTTCTTTCCGGGAGACGCGGTATCAATGCCCGCCGCGCCCTTGAGGCCCAGACGTTCGGTAGCTTCCTCGCGCATCTTGTATTTGAGAATTTTACCGGCGGCGTTCATCGGGAAGGCATCCACAAACTCGATGTAGCGCGGCACCTTGTGGCGGGCCAAAGAAGCCTTGATATAGGTCAGCATCTCCTCCACCGTCACAGAGCCGGGCTCCTTCAGGATGACGCACGCCATGATCTCCTCGCCGTACTTTTTATCCGGCACACCGATGACCTGCACATCCTTGACCGCGGGATGAGTGTAAATAAACTCCTCGATTTCCTTGGGATAGATGTTTTCGCCGCCGCGGATGATCATATCCTTCAGACGGCCCGTAATGCGGAAGCAGTTCTGTTCATCACGGCAGGCCAGGTCGCCGCTGTGCAGCCAACCATCCTTATCGATGGCGGCGGCTGTCGCCTCGGGCATCTTGTAGTAGCCCTTCATGATGTTATAACCGCGGGAGCAGAACTCGCCGTTCACGCCCACCGGCACTTCCTCGCCCGTCTCGGGATCGATGACCTTGCACTCGACATGCGGGAAGGCATAGCCGACCGTGTTGACGCGCAGGTCGAGCGGGTCGCCGCAGGCACTCATGGTGCTGCCGGGGGCGGACTCCGTCTGACCATACACGCTGACGATGTCCAGCATGTGCATCTCGTCAGGCTGCGCGGCACGGCGCATCAGTTCGGGCGGGCAGCCGCTGCCGGCCATAATGCCCGTACGCATGTAGGAAAAGTCCGTCTTGCGGTAATC
>JAKSQG010000102.1 GCA_024404275.1 Clostridia bacterium
AACGCGCTGGATGACGAGATGAAAAAGACCTTTGTCAAGGTCGTGAATGAAGACCTGTCGCCGCTGCTTCCGCAGATTCAGGCGTCCACACTGCTGGTCTTCGGTGAAAACGACACCGATACGCCGCTGTGGATGGGGCAGCGGATGGAAAAGGAGATCCCCGACGCAGGACTGGTCGTGTTTGAAAACGACGATCATTTTGCCTATCTGCGCCAGTGGCCGCGTTTCTGCGCCATCGTACAGGCCTTTCTGAAGTGAGGTTTTGCATGTTTCTGACCGTATTGGCCGCCTGCGCGGCGGTTTTCGGCTGTCTGATGGTATCAAGGCGGCCGCTGCATTATTTTCAGCTGGAAAGCTATCAGTTTCCGGGCTACTGGAAAAGCTGTAAGCGCAACAAAAATCGACTGTTGATTTCCTGCATGCTCTGGCCCGCGCTGTGGGGCGCAGCGGTGACAGTGCTCGGAATTCTGGGTACTCATGGTGTATCGCTGTGGGTGATGATCCCGCTGACGGCGGTGGTGATCGCCTGGCAGCTGCTGTCCGCCTGGCGGCTGCAGCTCAAGCTCAAACAGACGCCCGAAAAGAAAAAATTTGTGGTGACGGCTCGTGTGAAGCGCCTGTACGGAGCGCTGACGGTGGTGCTGCTTCTCGTGGCGCTTTTCTGCGCGCCGCTGCTGGGACTGCTGCCTCTTTGGGTCATGCTGGCGGGGCTGATCGCCTGGCCGGTGGAAAAGGGCATCCAGCGCATGTATATGCGGGATGCGCAGCGCAAAATGGAGGCAGTGCCCGGTCTGATCCGCATCGGCATTACGGGCAGCTATGGCAAGACCAGCGTTAAAAACATGCTGTATGCCATCCTTTCGCAAAAGTATAACGTGCTTTCCACGCCTGCCAGCTTCAACACCCCCATGGGTCTGACCCGTGTGCTGCGGGAGCGGCTGGACAGCGGTCATCAGGTTTTCCTGGCGGAAATGGGCGCACGCCATTGCCGGGATATCCGGGAACTGACCGATTTTATCCACCCCACCATCGGCATTCTGACCAGCGTGGGTCCGCAGCATCTGGATACCTTCAAAACACTGGAAAACATCATCAGCACCAAATACGATCTGGTGCGGGCGCTGCCTGCGGAGGGCTTCGCGGTCTTCCCCGAAGACGGCGGCATCTGTACCGATTTGTATGAAAAGACAGCGCATGTGCCCCGCTTGATCGCCGGACGTGTGGGCGGGGATGCGTGGGCAGAGGATATTTCCGTTTCCGCCCGCGGCAGCGCCTTTACGCTATGCTTCAGCGATGGGACGAAGATCGCCTGCGAAACCAAAATGCTGGGTGCGCACAACATCAGCAATATCCTTCTGTGTGCCGCGACAGCGCGCCGGCTGGGACTGACGCCTGCGCAGATTGCCCGCGGTATCAGCCAGATCAAGCCGGTGGAGCATCGCCTGCAGCTGCTGGACCGTACCGGCAGCTATACTGTCATCGATGATGCCTTCAACGCCAACCCGGCCGGCGCCAAACGCGCGCTGGAGGTGCTGCGGCTGTTCCCGGGACGAAGGGTGATCGTCACCCCCGGCATGGTGGAGCTGGGCGCAGAGGAAGAAAACTACAACCGTGCCTTTGGCCGTCAGATGGCGGATTGCGTGGATGTGGCCGTGCTCATCGGCCTCAAGCACACGCTGCCCATCCGTGAGGGACTGCTGGAGAGCGGTTTCAAAGAAGAAAACATCCACTCCTTTGCCAGCCTCAATGAGGCGACTGTGTGGCTCAGGGGCGAAATGCGGCAGGGAGATTATGTTTTGTATGAAAATGATCTGCCCGATAACTATAACGAATAACGGAGGCACCTATGGCTAAGATTCAGCTTGGCGTCATCTTCGGCAGCCGCAGCTGTGAACATGAAGTTTCGGTCATCAGCGGCGTGCAGCTGGCCCGCGCGGCGGACCGTGAAAAATACGATGTGTGGCCTATTTACATCGCCCGTGACGGCCGCTGGTATACCGGTGAAAAGCTGCTGGACATCAAGACCTATACAAACTTTGATCCCTTTGCCAAGGGGTTGCGCCGCGTGACGCTTGATCTGACCGCGGGCAGCGGCGCGCTCATTTGCTATGAACAGGCCAAGGGCTTGCTGGCCAAGGGTGTGACCCCGGTCACCCTGACGCGTCTGGACTGTGTCATCCCCGTGATGCACGGTCTCAACGGTGAGGACGGCACCCTGCAGGGTCTGCTGGAGCTTGCCAACATTCCGTACAGCTCTTCCGGCGTGGCGGGCAGCGCCATCGGCATGGACAAGATCATGATGAAGCAGTTTTTCCGCGGTCATGGCTTCCCCATCCTGCCCGATACGTGGGCACTGCGCAGCGAGTGGAAAAAGGACCCCGATATGGTCATCCGCCGCGTGGAGGAAAACCTGCCTTATCCCGTGTTCTGCAAGCCTGCGTGCCTGGGCTCTTCCATTGGCGTCAGCCGTGCCGATAACCGTGAAAAGCTGAAGGAAGCGCTGGAGCTGGCCTTCAGCTATGACCGCCGTGTGTTGATCGAAAAGGGTCTTGATAAGCCCGTTGAGGTCAATTGCTCTGTGCTGGGCTATGATGATGAAGTCGCTGCCTCGGTGACCGAAATGCCCACCACCTCCGGCGGTGATTTTCTGGACTTTGCCGATAAGTACCTGTCCACCGGCGCCTCCAAGGGAATGGCTTCGCTCAAGCGTGTCATGCCCGCGCCTGTGGGGGATAAGATGATCGCCCGCATCGAGGATGTATCGAAGCGTGTATTCCGTGCAATGGACTGCAAGGGCGTAGCGCGTATCGACTACATGCTGACCGGCGAGGATGAACTGTATATTACCGAGATCAATACCATTCCCGGTTCCATGGCTTTTTATCTGTGGAATGAAAGCGGCCTGCCCTATCCCAAGCTGATCGATAAGCTGGTGGAATATGCCCGCCGTGCGTGGGAAGACAAGAACGAAAATGATTATGCCTTCACCTCCGATATTCTGAATGGCGTGGTGTTGGGCGGCAAAAAAGGCGGAAAGCTTTGATATGATTTCCGGGGACGCGGCGCGCCTCCGGATTTTTAATGGGGAGGACAACGAATATGATGCCGGAGTGGCAGGCGCGTCTGAAGCATTGGACGCACGTATTGCAAAAGGAATTTTACGAACCGCTTCAGCCCATCGAATTTGAAGGTTTTGTAACCGAAGAAATGCTCTCGCCCGAAGAAGCCCAGGCCTCGGATGCGTGGCAGCCCATGCCCGAAGGGACACGCTGGGGACGCACCTGGGAGTACGCCTGGATGCGCAGCACCATGGTGATGCCCGAAAGAGCCGCGGGGCAGCGCATCGTGATGGATTTGAATCAGGGCGGCGAGGCGACGCTGTTTGTCAACGGCGAAGCCTTCGGCACGCGGCGTGCCGAGTGGGTATATACACCGCATCATCTGATATGCGATCAGCTGCTGACTTTGAATGCCGTTCCCGGTGAAAAGTTTGAGCTGCTGCTGGAAAGCTATGCCGGCATGACCCTGCCGCCCAATGGCGCTGCCGGCAGCTGTGTGGTGGGTCCGCTGCGAGGGGAGACCGATGATGGAACGACCCCGCCCGAAAGCACCATCCGTCAGACGGTGGGGCACAGCACCTTTGGCATCTGGCACGAAAAAGCCTATGCCCTCTGGCTGGATGTGACCTGCCTTGCAAGCGTACTCAGCGCCATCGATCCTCAAAGTCTGCGCGCCGCCGAGATCGAGGAAGCGCTGGAGCGCTTCACCATGGTGGTGGATTTTGAAAAGACCCGCAGCGAACGCGAAAAGGATTATGACCGCGCGCGGGAACTGCTCAAACCCGTACTGCAGGCGCACAACGGCAGCACCATGCCGCGCTTTACTGCCGTGGGCAACGCCCATCTGGACCTGAGCTGGCTGTGGAGCTACCGTGAAACACAGCGCAAGGTAGCCCGTACCTTTGCCGCGCAGGTGCGCCTGATGGACCTGTATCCCGAATACCGTTTTATCCAGAGCCAGCCGGAAAGCTACCGCATCTGCAAGGAGCTGTATCCGCGCCTGTATGAAAGAATAAAGGAAAAGATCCGTGCCGGGCAGTGGATCGCCGACGGCGCCATGTGGGTGGAGCCGGATACCAACATGTCGGGCGGCGAAGCGCTGATCCGTCAGCTGGTGTACGGCAAGCGCTTTTACCGGGAGGAACTCGGTGTGGAATGCCGCCTTCTGTGGCTGCCCGACACCTTCGGCTACAGCGCTGTGCTGCCCCAGCTGCTGCGCGGCTGCGGCGTGACCGCCATGACCACGCAGAAGATCTTCTGGAACTATAACGGCGGAGAACGCTTCCCCTATCATTATTTTACCTGGCAGGGCATGGACGGCAGCGAGGTGACCGCCTTCCTGCACATGGATTACACCTCTACGGTGGACCCGGCGACCGTCATCGGCCGCTGGAGAGATCGTGTACAGAAGCGCGGGCTCAGCCGCTTCCTGCTGCCCTACGGCTATGGAGACGGCGGCGGCGGTCCCACCCGTGACGATATCGAACTGCTTCGCCGTCAAAAGGATCTGGAAGGCGTGCCGAGGGTGGAGCAGGCTTCGCCGCAGCAGTTTTTTGACGAGTATGCCGCCGAAGGCGCCCCCAGAGAGCGATTCACGGGTGAACTGTATTTTGCCTGTCACCGCGGAACCTATACCAGTCAGGCGGCTGTCAAGCGCAATAACCGCCGCAGTGAAAACGCCCTGCGAGAGGCGGAGCTGTGGAACGCCGTGTCGGGCAAGGATTATCCCGCGGAGCAGCTGGAAAAGAACTGGAAGGATGTGCTGCTCAACCAGTTCCACGATATTTTGCCGGGCTCTTCCATCGGCCGTGTTTATGAGGAAGCCGCCGCCCGCCATCAGCGTGTGCTGAAGGAGGCGGAGGAGATGACCCTGTCGGCATTAAGCAGTCGCGTGAACGGCGATGACGGCGTCAGCTGCTTCAACAGCCTGTCCTTCAGCCGTCATGAGGTCATTGAAACGCCGGATGGTCTCGCGTTGGTCGATGTGCCTTCCATGGGCGGTACCTCGGTCATCAGCACGGCAATGCCGGTGCTTCCCGTTACCTGCGCGGTGCAGGCGGATGGCAGCGTCGTGATGGGCAACGGTCTGGTCACCGCTCGTGTCAATTGCCTTGGCGAGATCGTCAGCCTGCGGGACAAAAACGGTCATGAGCGTATCCGCGGAAACGCCAATGTGCTCAGAATGTATCAGGATACGCCGCGCAGCTTTGAGGCGTGGGATATCGACTGCATGGCACAGGATATGCCGATCGCTTTGGAGCAGCAGGGCACCATCACGGTGGAACAGCAGTCGCCCTTCCGCGTGACGCTGCGTGTTGAGCGCCGCATCGGCACTTCCCTGTGGGTGCAGCGCATCCGCCTTGATTGCGACCGCACGCGGCTGGACTTCATCACCCATGTGGACTGGCAGGAGCAGCATTGTCTGCTCAAGGCGCATTTTGCCACGGGCATCCATGCGGAGGAAGGCATCAATGAGATCCAGTTCGGTTTCATTCGCCGCCCCACCCATCGCAGCCGTCAGGGGGATAAGGATCGCTTTGAGGTGTGCAACCACCGCTATACCGCCCTGTGCGATGAGGGACGCGGCGCGGCAGTGCTCAACGACTGCAAATACGGCGTCAGCATGCAGGGGGATGACATTGGACTGTCGCTGCTGCGCGGTCCCCGCCATCCTGACCCGAAGGCCGATATCGGCGCGCATGATTTTACCTATTCCTATGATTTCTGGGACGGCGCTTTCATCGACAGCCCCGTTGTCCGGGAAGGTCTGTGCCTGAACAATCCGCTGCGCGTGCTGCCCGGAAGCACCGGGACCTTCAGCCTTTTTGAAACGGACCGACAGAACATCATCGTAGATACGGTCAAGAAGTCCATGGATGGGCAGGATCTGATCCTGCGTCTGTATGAGTGCGAGCATGCCGCGACGGATGCAAAGCTTTGCCTCCATGTGCCCGCAAAGCAGGTCTTTGCCTGCGATATGGAGGAGAATATTCTGGAAGAACTGCCGGTCGAAACCGGCACCGTGCCGCTGGTTTTCCGCGGCTTTGAGATCAAAACACTGCGTATCCGGGCATAACAAAACCGCCGCCGAATCATCGGCGGCGGTATTCTTTTGAATTACAGCTGCTTCAGATATTCGGACAGAGCCTTTAAGCCGCCCCGGAGCGTTTCGGTATCGCAGGCATACCCAATGCGAAAGCAGTATTCCTCGTCAAAGCATTCACCGGGGGTGACGAGGGCACCGGTGGCTT
>JAKSQG010000103.1 GCA_024404275.1 Clostridia bacterium
TCCGCCACATCGCGGATGGTGACCTTGGATGAATCCTTCATGTGCTCCCTCCCCTTTCGTACACGGCAATTTTCTTATTTTCAACAGTATCACACAATCGGTTTTTTTGCAACTGAAAGCGCGCGCCCCGTCAAAGGCCGCCTTCCGTCATCCTTTTAAGGAAGGGATAAAAAGTTCCTTTTCCGCCGCCCGCAACGCGGCAGAAGGAACCTTCCATGAGGAAGCCCATTCTCTCCCGGCAGGCTTTTTTGCGCAAAAAAACAGAGCCTTCAGGCTCATGGTCGGTCAGCAACGTGATATTGGACGGTGTCGTCACCAGTATGGAGTCGATGGAAACCTCCAGAAGCACGCTCAGGGCAAGCAGATTGTCCACCGTGGGCAGCGCCGTCCCGTTCTGCCATTTGTAAATGGCCTGGGGAGCATCAAACCCAAAGTAGTTCTGCATGTCCTTGACGGACAGACCCCGCTCCTTGCGGAGCTGAGCAATGTGCTTACCGGTGGCTTCAAGGTTGATCGTCGGGAAATGCTTCATTTCCATAGGATTTTTCCTCCTGCCTATTCAGTTGGTCGGTCGTATCTGCTCATTGCGTCGGGGAGCATTATACCCGAAAAGGCGCGCCGATGCAAGAGCAAAAGAACCGTTTTTTTATTTATTTTTCAACTACAGGTTGAATGACAAATCGGCTTTGGAATGATATCATCTCCTCACTGTCCGATGAGGGCGGCAGTGTCGGAAGGAGGGAAAACCATGAATACCACCCCGAAAAGCAATCGCCTTGAATACCTTGACGAAATGTTCCGCGATGAGCGTCTTGGCAAGCTGATCGATGATATTGCGGCATAGCTCGAAGCAAGGACCGGCGATGAGACCGACCTTTCTGCCATGACCGCTCCCGAAGAGGAGCCCAACTGCAAAGCTCGCCCGGTCACTTTTGACGAATTCGGTCAGGAGGAAGTCAACGAACTCGACTACGCCCGCGCATGCGGCTATGAAGTGGATGACGACGGTCACTGGGTCCCTTTGAATATCGCCCGCCGTCTGTAACAAACTTTTCTCTTGATAATCATACGGAGGTAATATACCATGAATGAAATGATGCTGAAGAACACCCCCCTCCCGGAAGCTCCCGCCATCCCCGAAGCGGTCAAAATGGTCGTCCGCCAGATGGACCCCGGTCTGCCCGTGCCCGACCTGGTCAGCTACTATGTGCTGGAAAATGACCGCAAGCTCTATCTGGACAGCGAGGTGGATAACAACGCGCTCATCCTGCAGCGCATGATCCTGCGCTGGAACATGGAGGACGCCGGCAAGCCGCAGGAGGAACGCAAGCCCATCACCCTTTACATCTTCTCCCCCGGCGGCGATGTGGACATGATGTGGAGCCTCATCGACACCATTGAAGCCAGCGAAACGCCCGTCAACACCGTCAATATGGGCGTTGCCGCCTCCGCCGCGGGCCTCATCTTTCTGTCGGGACGCAAGCGCTTTATGCTCAGCCGCAGCCGCGTCATCATTCACGAAGGCTCCGCCCGCATGGCCGGCGACGCGGTCAAGGTGATGGACGCGGGCGAAAGCTATAAAAAAATGCTGAAACAGATGAAGGATTACATCCTCAAGCGCACGCGCATCAGCGCTGCCGTGCTGGGCAAGCAAAAGTGCCACGACTGGGAGCTGGACGCGGAATACTGTCTGGAGCACGGCGTATGCGACTGCGTGGTCGACAAGCTGAGCGAGATCATCTGATCAAAGGAGGAATCATCATGCCCATTCCGGAAAAGCATCACGGTGTCGTTCACTGGAAGCACGAGGACCTGTACCTGATTGAAGAAGCCTGGGAGCTCGAATACGGCATGTGGAGCGCAAAAGCGGTGGACGCCGACGGCAAAGTGCACGAGGTCACGTTTGAAAGCTTTGATGACGGCTGGTGCGATTACGACAACCCCGTCGCGGTCGACTGAACCGTCTTGCCCTTCCCACGTGCCTGTGATATAATCAAATAGTCATTTTAGCCATCAACCGCATAAGTCAAAGGAAAGGGGGCGGTATACCCATGGGTGATTTTGTCATCACGGATGGTGTATTGGAAAAATATACCGGCACCGATACGGATGTTGTCATTCCGCAGGGCGTTACCGCCATCGGCGAGCGTGCCTTTGATTTCCACGGAAACATGAAAAGCATCGTCATTCCCGATTCGGTGACCGAAATCGGGAATTCCGCGTTTTCATTCTGCCAGGTTCTGCGCAGCATCACTCTGCCCGATTCGGTCACGACCATCGGCGAAAAGGCGTTCTCTTTCTGTGATCACCTCCGGAAAATCGTGATTCCCGATTCCGTCACCGAGCTCGGCGCAGGGGCCTTCGACGGCTGTATGAACATGAAAAGTGCCGTCCTCCCCCGTCATCTGACCGTTCTTGGCAACAACATGTTCAGCGGCTGCATGGAGCTGAAAAGCGTTGTTCTCCCCGAAGCGCTCACCTCCATCGGCAAGCAGGCGTTTCGCTCCTGCAACCAGCTCAAAAAGGTCACTCTCCCCGATACCGTGACCGCCATCGGCAAAAAAGCCTTCTCTGGCTGCCACCGTCTGGAAAGCATCAACCTGCCGCATGGCATCACCACCATCGAAGAAGAAACATTCCATAGCTGCTGCAGCCTGACCGTCCTCGACATTCCCGATACCGTGACCACCATCGGAGACCGCGCGTTTTTTGATTGCCGCAGCGTAACACGCCTGACCTTGCCCGACTCCGTCACATCGATTGGCGAAATGGCCTTCATCGGCTGTCTGGGGCTTGCGGATGAACACGGTCTGGTCATCATCCGCGATACCGTTTACGATTGTCTGACGGATGTTGAAAGCGTTGTCCTGCCCGATTCCGTTACCGCCATTGACCCTTCGGCGTTCTACAACTGCGAGCAGCTGAAAAGCATCACCCTGCCCGATGCCATCACCACCATCGGTCAGGCAGCGTTCATGAACTGCAAAAGCCTCAAAAGCCTCACGCTGCCCCCTTCCGTCACCGCCATCCATGAGGGAGCGTTTGAGGGCTGCCCGACTTTGAAACTGTACATGGACACATTGGAGCAGTACATGTCGCTGACCATCGGCGTTGCCCACCGGCTGTACATTCAAGGGGAATTGATCGAAGCACCTGTTCTGCCGGCCGGTCTGACCCGCATTCCGACAAACGCGTTCATGAACTGTGTCAGTCTCAAAAGCGTTGTCATTCCCGATGGTGTCACCGTTGTCAGCAAAGCGGCGTTCATGAACTGCAAAAACCTGCAAAGCATCGTCATCCCCGACTCGGTCACCGAGGTGGTCGCGTGGTCGCTCTACAACTGCGAAAAGCTGCAGCGCATCGTCATCAGCGATATTCAGCAGATGCCCAACGACAAAAAACGCATCGCCGCCGTCTCCTTTGCCGAAGACCCCGGTGACCTGACGTCTGACCGGGCAAAAACGCACCTCAAATACATCAAAGCCAACGCCGCCAAGCTGAAGGAGCTCGCCTTTGAGCACATTCCCCTGCTGCACCTGATGTGCGCCTGCAAGCGGCTGACCCCAAAGAATGCCGAGGAATATCTCGACTTTGCACTGAAGCAAGAATGTACCGAAGCCCTCGCGATGATGCTGGATTACAAGCAGGGCAAACGCCCTGTCAAGGACCCGTTCAGCCACCTGAAGCTGTAATAACCTTCCGTTTTCGCCACATAAAAAAGCACAGGATCATCCTGTGCTTTTTGTATGGCAGATAAACATATCAGCGTTTATATTCCACCTGACTGACGGGCGAGAAGGTCAGTTTGCCCTGCGCCTTTTCGCCCAGCGGGGTCAGCTGACCGCGGCCGCACACGGGCTCCCGCGCGCCGTCGATGCGGGGGTCGACATAGACTTCAAACCAGCGGTCCAGCATGGCCTTGAGCTCCTCGGTTTTGGCCTCGATCTCTTTGGGGCCGTGGTAGAAATAGCGGTTCTCCTCCAGCAGGTTGAACTGCTCCCGCGGGTCATGCACAAGGTCGTACAATTCATGCGGACCGTAGGGATAGCGGTGGATGTACTTCCACTCCTTGGTACGGATCATGCGGTTGGGGCCGTATTCGTCAAAGACGGTGATGGCCTCGTGATACTCCTCCGTGCTGCTGGTGAGCAGCAGGTTTTTGAAGCTGCGTCCGGGCAGCTGCGCGGCCTCGGGGTTCTCATAGCCCAGCAGGTCCAGCAGCGTGGGCATGAAATCATAGGCGGAAAGCAGGCTGTCGGCCTTGACGCCCGCACGGATGACACCCGGGAAGTTGAAGATGCACGGCACCTTGACCGCCGTATCAAACAGGTTGAGCGGGAAGGTGGCGTTGCCCTTGCCCCACACGCCGTGCTGACCGCAGCTGAAGCCGTTATCGCTGGTGTAAACGATCAGCGTGTTGTCACGCAGACCCCGCTCCTATAGCTTTTTGACGATGCGTCCCACGCCGTCATCCACGCCCTGCACGGCGGCATAATAACCGCTGAGCAGGTCGCGCAGCGTCAGAAACTCCCTGCTCTTATCGGCAAAGGTAAGCGAATACTCAATGTCATGCGGGTGCTGGATACTGCCCGGGCTGCGCTTATCCTGCGGCACATCGTCAAAGGTGCAGTTATCGTAATAGTATTTTACATACTCGGGCTTGTGCTGGTCCACATGGGGAGAGTGCGGTGCCGTGTAGCTGAGGTTCAGATAGAAGGGCTGATCGTTGTCGGCGCATTCATCGATAAAGCCCAGCGCGTCCTCCGTGATGACATCGGTCAGGTAGCCTTTTGTTTCACCCAGCTCGGTGCCGCGATACACAGGAGCGTTCTGATAGGTGCCGCTGCCGCCCAATGTGACAAACCAGTGGGAATAGCTCTTTTGCGGCTTGCAGGTGGCGCCCATGTGCCATTTGCCGCTGATGCCGCAGGTATAGCCGTTTTTAGCCAGAATATCGGTATAACCGGTGATGCCCTCCAGATAATCGATGGGGGCGTCTCCATGCTTGTCACCGTTGCCCACGCGGATCCAGTCATGGATGCCGTGCTGGCTGGGAATGCGCCCCGTCAGAAGCGATGCCCGGGCAGGCGAGCACACGGGCGTGACACAGAAAAAATTATCCAGCTGCACACCGCCGGCGGCGAGTGCGTCAATGTTGGGGGTGCGGATCTCTTTATTGCCGGTGCAGCCCAGCGACCAGTAGCCCTGATCATCGGTCAGGATCATGATGATATTCGGTTTCTTATTCATATGCCCTCTCCTCTTTTCAACGCAGGATATCGGGATTACATATACCTATCATATCATCATTTTGCCGTACTGTCACTACACAAGTGCGGACTTTATACAAAACATCGCCGTGCCCTTCAAACGAAGGACACGGCGATGCTGTTTGTTTTGTCGGTGAGGATCAATCGTACAGACCGTTCATGATGGCCTTGACCAGCTTGACGCACATCTGATGGGCATCCTCGGAGTAGATCATGGCGGTGTTGGTCACCAGCGCCTTGGCGGCGTCGACGTCACCGGCGGCATACAGTGCCTTGACAGTGGCCAGCACGCCGTTGCCTTCCGCCAGATACTGATCGACCATCACATTCTGCATGCCGGCGAGGGCGGCATCCACCATGTCCTTGGCGGTCTGATCCATGGCGTTGTTCAGGTACAGGTTGGCCAGCACGTCCATGGTCCAGTACACGGAATCGGCCCAGTCAGAGGGCATCACCATGTAGCCGTCCACGGTCACCTTTTCGCCGGCTTCGTTGGTCACCTTGCCGGTGGTGGGATAGAAGGCGCCGTCAGCGGGCTTTTCGGTGGTGAAGTAAGCGGTGGCGGTGGAGAGCTTCAGACCGTCATACACATCGATGGTCAGCATGGGCAGGTAGGGGACAAACACGCTCAGACCGGTGGTAGCCATAGCGACCCATTCCTGAATGTCGGTGGGATCGGCGCTGCCGGGCACGTAGTTGTAGATGTGGGTCTCGAGGTTGCCGGTGCGGCTGACGCTGGGCAGGTGATAGAAGGCCAGCACGTCCTCAATGTCCATGGCATGGTCAAGCTTGATGGCGGTGTTCAGGGGCACGATGCTGCCATCGGCGCCCACGTTGGTCACGGTGAAGGCGGAAGCGTCATAGTTGCCGGCATCGTTGGTGAAGGTATCCACGCCCTGCAGGAAGTTGAGGGCATCGGTCATACGGGCGGACTGCTTCTGGTTGGCCTTGTTGAAGTAGGA
>JAKSQG010000104.1 GCA_024404275.1 Clostridia bacterium
CTTTTTCAGCAGGCGATGCAGGGCGGGATGCAGACCGTTATAAAGGATCGGTGCGGCGATCGAGGCAAAAGCCGCGTTGATGAAGCTTGCAGGCAGGCGGGCAGCCATTTTGGCAAGTGTGCCGTCCATGGTCAGACCATTGACATACAGACCGAACAGGAAGGTCTTGAGCATATAAAGCGCCACATAGCAAAGCGCACCGGCCACGGCACCCAGCACCAGGCGGATCTCATCTGCCTTGCCGAGCTTATCCTTGCGGATCAGGGAACCCGCGATCCAGCCAGCCAGCAACGCAATGCAGCCCTTGCTGACCATGGTGATCAGGCTTTCAATGCCGTAACCATTCACAATATCATACAGGAAATTGCCGATACCCGCCGCAAGAAAGCCATTCAGCGGCCCAAAGAGCAGACCATCCAGAACACATACGGCATTGCCGATATGGATCTGACTGTCAAGGAAAGGAATGCGGATATAATTGGAAACAAAAGAAAGGGCGGCCATCACACCGATAAAGGCCATCTGAGCTGTGGAAAATTTACGTTTCACCGGAATTACCTCCTTTTTCTTTGAACGAATGTATGATATACTCATTTTGGCTTTATTAAAATGATCAGTTCAGGAGTATTTTATATAACCAGATGAGCAGAAACAAGCAAAAAAGCACTCCTGCCTACCTGCGCCTGTATGAGCAGCTGCGCAGCGGCATCGTAGACAATATTTATCCCATCGGCAGCCGGCTGCCCTCCAAGCGTGCCCTTGCGGAACAAACAGGGCTCAGCGTCATCACGGTAGAGCATGCGATGCAGCTGCTGTGTGAGGAAGGCTACGCCGAAGCGCGTCCCCGCAGCGGTGTGTATGTTTCCTTCCGGGCGGAAGATTTTCTGGCGCAGCCTCCTTCTGCCGCTGTGTTGCCGCAAACCCTGCCGAGCCATGACACGGGAGGATTCCCTTTTTCGGTAATGGCTCGCGCCATGCGCCGTGTTTTGATGGATTATGAAGGTCGTCTGCTGACCCGTTCCCCCGGCTGCGGCTGTCCGTAGCTTCAAAAGGAACTCAGCACGTATCTGGAACGCAGCCGCAGCATCCGTGTACAGCCCAATCAGATCGTCATCGGAGCAGGTGCAGAATACCTGTACGGGCTCATCGCACAGCTGCTGGGACGGGATGCGATATTTGCTATCGAGAACCCCTGTTATCAAAAGATCGTTCAGGTCTACCATGCTCATGGTGTGGAAACGGACGACCTGCCCATGACGCCCGAAGGAATTGACTCCAAAGCGCTCAAAAACAGCCGTGCCGTGGTGCTGCATACCACACCGTTCAATAGTTATCCCAGCGGTGTAACTGTCACTGCCACAAAAAAGCATGAATACTTGAGCTGGGCTGCCAGGCGGAACGGTTGGATCGTGGAAGACAATTACGCCTCCGAGCTGACCATCTCCGCCAAGCCCGAGGAATCCCTGTTCATGCTATCGGGCGGACAAAATGTGATCTATGTCAACACCTTCACGCACACCATTGCCCCTTCCATGCGAATGGGATACATGGTGCTGCCCGAATCGCTGCTTTCCCGTTTTCAGGAAAAGCTGGGCTTTTACGCCTGCACAGTGCCTGTTTTTGAGCAATATGTACTCTGCGAACTGCTGCGCCGCGGCGACTACGAGCGGCATCTCAACCGTGTGCGGCGCAGATTGCGTAAGGCACAGGGATAAAACAAAGGGACCGTTGGAAGCCATGTTTTGCTGTCAAAAAACAGGCCTCCCAAGCCTTCGAGATGAAGCAATATAAAAATCATCCTTGTACTGCTGCTTGCTTCAGTACAAGGATGATTCTTTTATTCTGCGCTCAGCGGCAATACGTTTACAGGCGCAACACCCAGCTCTGGCGGCATCTGCGCAGGGCGCTTATCCTTGGGAATGCGCCACCAGAGGTTACCGCTTTTTCCCTCCTGTTCGGCATAACGGAATTCCAGTACCCATTCAAAGGGCTCCTCCATCTGTGATGCCAATGCTACCGGAAAACGGTTCTGCGGCACCTTTGCGCCAAAGTAATGGGCGCGGATGCCCACATGCGTCACCTTTTCCGGAATGGGCAATGCCGTTTCCAACGTCACGCCCCAGGAAGGCACCTTCAGCAAATGCTCCCCTGCTTTTTCCGCAGGAGCAATATTTTTGCAGCCGGTCAGCACTGCCGCGGGCACCGTTTGCGGATCGGCAAACAGCTCTTTGGTGGGGCGGCTTTGCTGCAGTCTGCCCTGATTCATCACGGCGATATGGTCACACATGTGATAGGCTTCATCACGGCTGTGCGTCACCATCAGCACGGGTCCGCCGTAGTTTTTCAGCACATCCAGCATTTCCATTTGCAAGCGCATGCGCAGATGTGTATCCAGCGCGGAGAACGGCTCATCCAGCATCAGCAGTTTGGGGCGATTGACCAGAATGCGAGCCAGCGCCACACGCTGCTGCTGACCGCCGGACAGTTGAGCAGGCTTATGCTTTTCCAAGCCCTCCAGTCCAAACAGCCTCACCGCTTCAGCATACGCATTTTCTTTGGCGGTACGGTTTTTTTCCCAATGCAGACCGCAGAGAATGTTCTGCTTGACCGTCATATTGGGAAACAGGGCGTAATTCTGAAACAGATATCCCACCTGCCGCTGCTGCGGCTTCAGGTTGATATGCTTGTCGGAATCAAACAGCGTCACACCGTCCAGCTCGATATGTCCGCGGTCCGGCTGTTCGATGCCGGCAATACACTTGAGCGTATAGCTTTTTCCGCAGCCGGAAGCGCCCAGCAGACCTGTAATGCCATTCTATGCTGTCAAGCGGGAACGCAGATGAAACGTTCCAAGATCCTTTTCGATATCCACGATCAGGCTCATGCTTTCACCGCCTTTTTCTGCCTGTTTTCCAGCAGATTAACCGCAAGCAGCACCACCGTGGAGATGACCAGGTTGATCAGCACCCAGAACATGGCACGGCTGTCGTTGGTCTGATAAAGCTGATACACGGTCGTCGAAATGGTCGCCGTGCGACCGGCAATATAACCGATCAGCATGGAGGTGGCACCATATTCACCAAGCGCACGGGCAAAAGCCAGCACAAAGCCCGCCAGGATCCCTGGCTTGCAAGCCGGCATCCGTACCCGCCAGAAGATATAGGTATTGCTCAATCCAAGCGTCTGCCCGGAATACGCCAGCGTTTTATCAAACGCCTCAAACGCACCGCGGGCGGTGCGGTACATGAGCGGAAAAGCAACCACCACCGCGGCCAGCACACCGCCATACCATGTCATCACAAAGCGGATGCCAAAGGTATTGAGCCATCGTCCAAGTGGCTGACGCAAGCCTACCAGCATCAGCAGGAAATAGCCGCATACAGTCGGCGGCAGCACCATCGGCAGGGTCAGGATGACATCCAGCACACCTTTCAGCCAGCGGGGCAGCTTTGCCACATAATACGCGCACAGGATGCCCAAAAAGAAGATCAGTATACTCGCAATGGCGGCAATGCGCAGCGAGTTGAGCAGCGGATACAGATCCACTGTGGAAAGATCAAAGCCAAACAGCAATCGTTTGCACCTCCGGAATAAGGAAAGGACCGGCTCCTCCGGATGAATCGGAAGGCAGCCGGTCCGGTCGGGAATTATTCAGCCGTCTTTGCAAGAGGAGTGAAGCCCACGGAGGCAAACACATTGGCGGCATCTTCGGACTGCAGGAAAGCGATGAAGGCAGCACATGCATCGGCATCTGCTGCATTCTTCAGCATCGCGATGGGATACAGCACACGGCCGCCCACCATCTCGGCAGTAGCTTCCTCAACAACCTCCAGATTGTAAGAGCAGGCATCGGTATGGTAGATGAAGCCGCAGCTCACAGAGGCGGCTACGATCTGCTGCGCCACTTCACCCACATTGTTGCCATAGGACAGCTTGGCAGCCGCGGCGGCTTCGTCCAGACCGAAGAAAGCAAACATCGCCTGCGTATACTGACCGCACGGCACATCGCTGTTGCCCATGGCCAGCAAAATATCGCCGTTCTTCAACAGCCCGATCACCTGTTCAATGGAGGTGATTCCCGAGGGGTTTCCTTCGGGAACAGCCAGCGCCAGCTTGTTTTCCAGAATGTCGAAACGGGTTTCGGGAGCGATGGTACCATCTTCTTCCAGGATGTTCATCTGCTTCTGCGCAGCGGAGATGAAGATGTCGCAGGCGTCACCGGCCTGGATCTGCTTCAGCAGCGTGCCGGAAGAACCGAAGTTGCATACAACATCCACACCGGGATTCGCCGCCTCGTACAGAGCTTCCAGCTCGGTCAGAGTGGCGGTCATGGAGGTAGCGGCATACACCATGATGGTGGTATCCGCCAGTGCGGCGCTGCAGCACAGCAGCATCACAAGGGACAGGGCGATCGCGAGGATCTTTTTCATAGGGGTACGCTCCTTGGCAGGATTTACTGCCATTATATTATTGAAAGAACCGGCCAGGCCGGCTTTACGGTCATATACCGGTTCTTTGCAACCCTATTCAGACCCGGGCACACTCTGCCGCGTCGCCTACCAGAATGGCAATGCCGTGATCCAGCACAGGCAGAATGTACTAAAGGTTTTCTTTGACAGCCTTGGGGCTGCCGGGCAGATTGATGATCAGAGTATATTTACGGATACCACTCGCCGCACGGGACAGCATGCCGCGGGGCGTGATCTTGAGGCTGTTGACACGCATGGCCTCTGCAATGCCGGGAACATTGCGCTCGACAGCATCCATGGTCGCTTCCGGCGCATTGTCACGCTGGGAGAAGCCCGTACCGCCGGTGGTCAGGATCAGATCCGCCAGATGCTCATCCGCGATGCGGATCAGCTCGTTTTTGAGGCCTTCACGATCATCGTTGAGCAGCTCTGTCAGCACCACTTCATAGCCTGCCGCCTGCACCATTTCGCAAATGACGGGACCGCTTTTATCTTCTCTTTCGCCCCTTGCGCCCTTATCGGACAGGGTGATCACAGCAACTCTGTAAGCCATATTCTTTCTCCGTTTCTCTGTATTTCAGCCGCCGATCTGATTCATGCGGCGTTGTTCCCTGTCCTCCACAGCTTCGCTGAAGCCGTGATGGACAGGCTTGTGCAGGATCGCATCCCGCATCTTATCGGCAATCTCTTCGTCAGAAGCGCCGCTGCGCAGCAGCGCACGCAGATCCAAGCCCGCGGAATGGTTAAGGCAAAGCTTCAGGATGCCTTCGGGCGTAATACGTACACGGTTGCAGCGGTCACAGAACTCATGACTCACCGCGCCGATCAAACCGAGGCTGCCCTTGAAGCCCTGCGGCTTCATGTACCCCGCGGGACCGTAGCCATGCCGGGTTTCGTCCGTCATCATTGTGCCAAAGGCATCTTCGAGACGCTGGCGCACCTCATCCATGGGGATGGGACGAAGTTCCGCACCGCAGCCGACGGGCATCAGTTCAATGAAACGCACGTCCACCGGCAGATCCTTTGCCAGCGCAGCCACCGCAACAAGTCCTTCCTCGTTGAAGTCACGGACAGGTACAGCATTGATTTTGACTTTCAATCCGCATCGGACCGCTTCGTGAACCGCCTTCAGTACATCCTCAACATGTCCATTGCGGGTCAGGCGGGAAAAATTGCAAGCGTCCAACGTATCCAGGCTGATGTTGACAGCATTGAGACCCCGCTTTGCAGCCTCCTCCATACAATCCTTGAGCAGAATGCCATTGGTGGTCATGGCAATATAATCAATGCCGGGAAGGCTGTTCAGCTGTTCCACCAGGTCAAGGCATCCCTTACGCGCCATGGGTTCGCCGCCCGTCAGACGCACAGCATGAACCCCCAGCTGCGTCATCAGCTTGACAATGCGGACGATCTCCTCATAGGTCAGCAGTTCGTCATGACGCAGCGAATCAACGCCTCCCTACGGCATGCAGTACATGCAGCGCAGATTGCATTTATCCGTGATGGAAATGCGCACATATTCTATTTTTCTGCCATTCAGATCGATCATTCTTTTCCTTCATATGCGGCATCACCGATAAAGGTACCGCTCTTTCCGCCTGTTTTTTTGCACAGATGAATATTGCCGATCTCCATACGTTTATCAATGGCCTTGCACATATCATAGATCGTCAGCAGCGCCACCGAAACACCTGTCAGGGCTTCCATTTCCACGCCGGTCTGCCCCGTCACCTTGGCGGTGCAAACAGCGGTCAC
>JAKSQG010000105.1 GCA_024404275.1 Clostridia bacterium
TGGGCATGACGTTAACGGCAGTACCCCAGGAGTAGGGGATGTCGTTGTCACGGCGATACACATTGGCGCGGGGGTTGTCCCAGGAACGGAACACGGCGCGGATGGCGCCATCCAGCTGAACCAGGGGATCGGAGGGGAAGTCCTCGCCGATCTTGCTCTTGTATTCGGCCTTGAAGGACTGAGCCAGATCCTTCAGATCGGCAGCGGTCAGTTCAACGTCGAACTTCACGCCCTTTTCTTCCTTCTTGGCATCGATCAGCTGCTCAAAATACTTCTTGCCGACTTCCATAACGACGTCGGAGTACATCTGGATGAAGCGGCGATAGGAGTCATAAACAAAGCGCTCGAACTTGGGATCGGGGTTGCCGGCGATCATGGCGGCCACGACTTCGTCGTTCAGACCCAGGTTCAGAATGGTGTCCATCATGCCGGGCATGGAAGCGCGGGCACCGGAACGGACGGAGACCAGCAGGGGGTTGGTCAGATCGCCGAACTTCTTGCCGTTGATTTCTTCCATCTTGGCGATGTTCTGCTTGATTTCAGCCATGATCTCATCGTTGATCTTGCGGCCGTCCTCATAGTACTGGGTGCAGGCTTCGGTGCTGATGGTGAAGCCCTGGGGAACCGGCAGACCGATGTTGGTCATTTCGGCCAGGTTGGCACCCTTGCCGCCCAGGAGCTCACGCATCGTAGCGTTGCCCTCAGAGAACATGTAAACGTACTTCTTCATGAATGGGAAACCTCCTTAAGAGTTGGTAACAAAGACATGCAGACAAAACACGTCAAATAGACGGCGCATGCCCGCTTCTCCTATTATAACGGAAAAACGCCCCATTTGCAACACTGTTTCTGCCAAATTACGAACGTTTTGGCAAAAAACTTTGTCATTCTGCGTCCTTTTCGTACTCGGCATCCCGCAGCATCTGTTCAAACATTTCCCTTGCGAATCTCAGCCCCACAAGCCGCTGTCCCCGCGTCATGGACTTCATGCCGTTGCTGCATTCAAAATTGAAGGTGCCCTCGTATCCCACTTCCCGCAGCGCCCGGATGATGGCCTTCCAATCCAGCCTGCCGTTGCCGGGAAACAGATGCAGGTCCTCATAAACGGGGCGGATCCTGCCGAAATTGTCGTTGAGGTGCAGCGAACCCAGCCGCTTTCCGTACGCACGGATGGCCGCGGGGATATCCACGCCATTGATGTTGGCATGCCCCGTATCCAGACAGGTCTTCACCATCGGGCTGTTCAGCCTGTCCAGCAGATACAGGATGTCCTCCGTCTGCCCGAAGGGAAACACCGGGTCCCCCTCCTGCCACACATGATGGTGATCAAACAGATTCTCAATGTGGATCTCCACCCCGTATTTTTCCGCCGCGGGCAGCAGCGAGCCAAAGTAGCGCACATTGGCGTCCAATACCTTCCGCCTGTCCGCTTCGTCGGGCATGCGCAGCCACCGCTGCAGCGGATGGAACACCAGCCTTTTACAGTTCAGCATCGCGCAGGCTTCGATGTTGTTGAAGATCAGTTCTGACGGCAGATCACAGCTGAAATCCTCCCGTATCTCGGTCTCCAGCCGCCAGTGCGCATGCACCTGCCCCACCGCGATGCCCTTTGCCGCCGCGTATTTTGCGACTCGCTCAATAAACTGCCGCCAGTCGGACTGCAGCATGGGACCGTCCGCCTTCTCGCAGTATTTGTTCAGCCAGAAATCCATGGCCGTATAGCCGGCTTCCGCCAGCAGGTCGATGCATTCCTCCGCCGTCATATCGCCGCACAGATCGCGTGCCGATGCGCTGAAGATCGCTTTCATAGATGTTCTGCCCCTTCTTTCAATCGAAATCCATTTCGGGATAAAGCATTTCCGCCAGCGTTCTGTACGCCTCACTGAAGCGGCGGTTGGGTTTATTATGGAACAGCGACGGATCAAGGTCAACCACACGGCCGCTCTTCACCGCCCGCAGTACCTGCCAGACCGCATTGCCGCCGTACACATTCTGTGTCTGTGCGCCGCCATGCCCCTGTATCACGATCAGATCGGGATCGGCGGCATAGACCGCCTCGAGATTGATGCTGATATGCTCCACGCCATTTGTCCCCCCGCCGTCCGCGATGTTGACGCCTCCCAGCTGAGCGATCATGGCGCCGATGACGGTCGCCGATGTATTGGCAGCGAGAGTGCTGCCCGTGCCCTCAAACACGCTGAACACCTTCGGTCCCTGTTTCCTGTTTCCGGGTGTGCGGCAGATGATATCCACCACTTCGTCCAAAGCACTCACGGCCACGCCGTCCCACAGGTCAGCACGGTCGTTCAGATGGCAGAACACCTTGAACCATTTCAGGTAATCGGCAAAGTCATTGTAATCGACCGCGATCACGGGAATGCCCGCCGCAGCCGCGGGACCGGCAATGGTCTTGTATCCGCTCATCGCCGTGCTGCAGATGATCACATCAGGGCGGAACGCCACAATACTTTCCGTGCTCCAGCTTTTGCCCGCGGAGTTTTCCGCCAGCACCGTCACCCCCGCATCCTGCGAGATGTCCCTGCCGATCACGGTATCATAGAGCTCCGCGGCAGAGCTGCCGCCCACGATGCCATCCGCCCTGCCGCCGGCTTCCACCCACAGCGTCACCAGACTGCCGTACAGAATGGCCGTTCTGCCGGGGGTTTTTTTGATCTCCATCGGCTGTGCGGAAACAGCATCGGTAAAGATGACGCTGTCCTCCGTCACGGTCACTTCATCGGCAAGTTGCAAAAAATGTTGTTTCATTGCCGCCTCACGGGGTTCTTCCGCCTTTGCGGAGACCCCGCCGCACAGCAGCGTCAGCAGCATGAATAATGCAGCAAATCGTTTCATCTGTCCCCCTCCTGCCGCCGCACGGGGATCACCACGGGATAGCCATCCGCCCCGTCGTTCATCAGCTGTGCTTCCACACCGAAGACCTCCCTGAGCGTCTGCTTGCAAAGCACCTCCCGCGGCGTTCCCTCGGCAAACACCTTGCCTTCATGAAGCGCGATCAGCGTATCAGAATACCTTGCCGCCAGGTCGAGGTCATGCAGCACCATCAGCACCGTCATGCCCGTCTCCCGGTTCAGCCTTTGCACCAGCTCCAGTATCTCCAGCCGGCAGCTGATATCCAGATAGGTCGTCGGCTCATCCAAAATCAGTATCTCGGGCTTGCGGCAAAGCGCCATCGCCAGCCACGCACGCTGCCTTTCGCCGCCCGACAGGGAGGCCAGCTGTCTGTGCTGCAGCCCGGTCAGCCCGGTCACCTGCAGCGTTTCATCAATGATGCGTTCATCTTCCCTGGATGATCCGCCTTTTCTGAAGGGAAAACGCCCGCACGCCGCCAGTGAGCGCACATCCATCCCCTGCGGCACAGCAGGCGACTGCGCCAGATAGCCGATGCGCCTTGCTACCTCATTTGTCGGATAGCTGTGAAGCTTTTTTCCTTCCAGCACAACGCTTCCGCTGTCGGGGCGCACCATGCCGAAGACCGTTCTGAGCAGGGTGGATTTTCCGCAGCCGTTTCTGCCGATGACGGTCACGATCCTCCCTTTGGGAATATCGATCGTCACCCCGTCCAGCACCCTGCGGTTCTTATAGGAAACAGTCACGTTCTCAAAGCCAAAATACATCACACCTCACCTCCGCTATCGCGTGTGCGCAGCATCAGCAGAAAGAAAGGCGCCCCGATGACCGACAACAGGATGCTGACGGGAATCTCCCCCGGCGGCAGGATAACACGCCCGAGGACATCGCACAGCACCACCAGCCCAAAGCCCAGCAAGCCCGAAGCAGGCAGCAGCACCCGATGGTCCGCCCCCACCAGCAGCCGCGCAATATGCGGCACGATGAGCCCCACAAACGCGACCAGTCCCGCCACCGATATGGCGGCGCCGCTCAGCAGCGAAGATACAACGATCAGCAGAAAACGGAAGTTTTGTGTCCTGAGCCCCAGCGATGCCGCCGTTTCATCGCCCAGCAGAAGGATGTTCATCCCCGCGGGCAGCAGCAGGCAGAAAAGGATGCCGCACACGGCGAAGGGCAGTATCCTGTACAGCTCCGTCCAGCCTGCGCCGTTGAGACCGCCCACCAGAAAGCCGGAGGCATTGCCCAGCGCATCGGCAAAAAAGGTTTTGATCACGTCATTGAGCGCACCGAACAGCGCCGACACCGCCAGACCCGACAATATCATCCGCAGCGGGCTCACGCCCTTGCGGTACGCCAGCAGATAAATGAGCATGGTGGAAGCAAACGCGCCAAGGATGGTGCCCACCGGCAGCAGAGGCCCCAGCCCCGGCAGAGCTACCAGCATCAGGTATCCCGCAAAGCCGGCGCCTCCCGTCACACCGATGGTGGAGGGCGAAGCCAGCGTATTGCGCATCACGCATTGCAGGATGCACCCGGAAAGCGCCAGACACATGCCCACCATGCCGCCGCACAGCGCGCGGGGAAGGCGCAGATGATATACCAGCAGCCTTGCCGTGCTGTCCTCCTGCGACCGCAAAGCCTTCAGCACCTCACCGAATGTAAACGGTACGGTGCCGACCGATACGGATACGATGATGCCGATGCCGCAAAGCAGCGCCAGCAAAACGATCGTCAGTACTTGCCGTTCCCGGGTCTTCATCGTCTCCGCTCCTTTTTCCGTCCAAATGATTTCCATGAAAACACAAAAAAAACGTTTCGCACCCACAAAATTCCACTATGAAACCTTTGTGTTTACATTTGAAACTTTCAGTTTCCTTCTGAAATGCAATTCTGAAAAGCCCGCCGTCTGTCTTCTTTTCTCATGCCTTGCAGATTATACAACAAAAAATGCCGTACCGGCAAGCCGGTACGGCACCTGTTAGGTTAGCTTTCAATCAGCCGGTAAAAATTACTGGCAGATCTCCTTCATGACCTGAGCGCGGGCAGCGTAGATCAGACCCTTGATCCAGGCATCGCTGGTAGCACGGTTGATCTTCTTGCCAACGTCAACGCTGGACACGACAGACAGCACGGTGTGGGTGTGGTCGCAGAAGATGGGGCCGTTGAAGCCGGCGCGGACGAAGGTCAGCATCAGCTCGTACATATCAGCGTAACCATCTTCAGCCAGGCACTCCTCGAAGTAGCCGCTGTAGTCGCTGTTGAGGGGGGCAGTCACGTTACGGAAGTGCACGTTGAACACCTTGCCGTTGCGGACGAACTCGTCGATATCGCCCAGCATGTCATCGGTGAACAGCAGGCCGCCTTCGGTCCAGCAGCCGGTGCACAGCTTCATGCCCAGGTAGGGGCTCTCGTTGGCCAGAGCGAAAGCACGGCGATAGTCATCAGCAGTGATGATCAGGGAGCCGACGCCGCCCAGGTAGGGGACCGGAGGATCGTTGGGATGCAGAGCCATGCGGACGCCGGTCTCCTCGCAAACGGGCAGAACACGCTCGAGGAAATCGCCGAAGGTCTTCCACATCTCGTCCTGGGTGTACATACGATCGTTCTTCAGCTCGTAGGGATCGATACCTTCCATGTTGGTAGCACCGGCGGAAGCGCCATGGATGCTCTTGGGGGTATCGCCGGAACGGCTGATGCCGTTGGGCTGCCAGGCAATGGCGACCAGGTCGATGTTCACGGAGGCCATCAGACGCAGATAGTCATTGAACTTTTCGATCTCTTCTTCCCAGCCTTCCAGCTGCAGGTGAATGATCTTGTCCTTCTGGAAGGTGTAGTTGGAGGCGATCAGGATCTCGAAGCCGCCGTTCTCAAAGTTGCGCAGACGCTCAACGATGGGATACAGAGCTTCATAGGTCAGCTCGTTGCCGCCGATGGACAGTTCCACGTTGTTGATGCCCATCTGCTTCCACAGGCGCAGCTCGTCATCAGTGGTGGCGGAGCTGACGGAAGCGGTCATCTGGGGCATGGCAACGGGGTTGGTCTTGGCGTTGGACAGCGGGATGGCGCTGTAGGTCACGGCCATGTTGGAGGCGATGATCTGATCAGCAGGGGTCACAGTGGAGGCCTTGGCGAAGTTGGCGTTGGGCTGGATCTTGATGGCAGCAGCCACAGCATCGGGATCCACTTCTTCCAGAGCCAGAGCGGAGACGGAGCTGAGAGCCATAATGGCGATCAGCAGCATGGCGAGAAGCTTCTTCATGGAA
>JAKSQG010000106.1 GCA_024404275.1 Clostridia bacterium
TTCCACCGTGGTCGGGCTGGCAATGCTGTTATAGTTCTGATCGACATAATACACCGTCACGAAGGTGTTCTGCGGGGCGGCGTACACAAAGTAGATGGCGCTGTCCGTATAGCTGACATTCTGCTGGCTGCTGCCCTGCAGGGTGTAGCCCGCGGGAATGTCCCACGCGGAGGGCGTTACCGTCACCCTCTGACCATACGGCACTTCCACCGTGGTCGGGCTGGCAATGCTGTTATAGTTCTGATCGACATAATACACCATCACCGTGCTGTCGGGCTGCGCGGGCGGCAGCGGCGCATCGGTCACGGTGGAAATGTACAGGTTAAACTGCCCGATCAGCTGATAGGAGGCGTCATAAGCCAGCACCGGCAGGGCGTTGCCGTTCGCCTGACTGCCGGCGTCCAGATAGCCGACCGCCGAAAGCGGCGTGCCGTTCGCCAGCGAAAAATAGGCATAACGGCCCGTGGTGTCATACACCGAAAGGGTCGCGTCGTTTTGAAGCGCGCCCTGCGGCACATACAGCCAGTAGCTGTCCGGGCTGCCCGCCAGCGGCGCAGCGTTGGACTGCATCATCACGCCGTTTTCGTTCCATGTAAGCGAAAACAGCACCTCCGGCACCCCGTTGGCTGCCAGGGCGCCCATGCAGCCCAGCGCAAGCAGCAGCGCCGTCACCAGCGCCGTCAGGGAAGCGGCAAAATGTTTTTTCATACTCCTAAGCCTCCTTTGGAAAGCGGGAATTTTCGATAAAAAACTCCTTCAATTATATATCAGCACGGTTTTTTCGTCAATGCAAACGCCCTTGCGCGCCCTTCAGGCAGGAAAAAACGCCTTGATGTCGAATACTCATTTCAGCATTTTTTGTTGAAGGAGCCCTGACATGGACGACAGCAGACTGGAGGAGGTCTTCCTTTCCTCCGAAACCATTTTTGAAGGCAAGATCATCAACGTGGAACGCTGGCAGGTGCGCCTGCCCGACGGCAGCACCGCCCCCCGCGAGGTGGTGCGTCATCATGGCGCCGCCGCCGTGGTACCCGTGGACGAAAACGGTTATGTCACGCTGGTGCGCCAGCACCGGGTGGTCAACCACCGCTTCACGTGGGAAATTCCCGCGGGCAAGCTGGACAAGCCCGGTGAAAGCACCCTGGACGCCGCCAAGCGCGAATTGAGTGAGGAGACCGGCCTTTCCGCCGAAAACTGGACGCTGCTCAGCGATATCCTGACCACGCCCGGCTTTTGCGATGAGCACATCGGCATCTATCTGGCCACGGGGCTTTCCGCCCACGAAACGCACCCCGATGAGGATGAATTCATCCACTCCACCACGATGCCGCTGGACGAAGCCGTCGGCATGATTGCCTCGGGCGCCATCCGCGACAGCAAGACCATCGTGGGGCTGCTCATGGCACAGCGGGCCCTGCAGCAAAATGCCGCGCCGTTTGAGGGGTTCTCTACTATACAACGACCCACACGGGTGCTGGCATCCCGCTCCCTGTAAAATTTTTTCACGATTGCATTTTTCGCCTGAATATGGGATAATTATCAAGAGGTTTCCTTATGCAGGATTACCAACGTATTTTTCGCGCTCTGCCCGAGCTGGAAACAAAGCGCCTTGTGCTGCGCCCCGTCACGCTGCGCGACAGCCGGGATCTGTACCGCTGCTACGGTGACCCGGAGGTCAGCCGCTTTGAGCCGCTCAGCGCGCACCGGTCGCTTGCCGAAACGCGGGCCTACATCCGCCGCCTGCTGCGCCAGTACCGTCTGGGGCTGCCCGGCAGCCTTGCCGTGGTGCTCAAGGGTGAAAACAGGGTCATCGGCACCGTCAGCTACAGCTACAT
Organism: Clostridia bacterium; assembly: GCA_024404275.1. Taxonomy (GTDB): domain Bacteria; phylum Bacillota; class Clostridia; order Christensenellales; family Aristaeellaceae; genus SFMI01. The sequence continues at coordinate 1,836 of JAKSQG010000106.1, forward strand.
CGACTGCGAAAGCCACTGTGCCGAGATCGGCTATTCCCTCGCCCGTGATGTATGGAACAACGGCTACGGCACCGAGGCGCTCAGGGAGCTGCTTCGCTTCAGCTTTGCTGAACTGCACCTCAACCGGGTAGAAGCCATGTACGACCCGCAAAACCCCGCCTCCGGCCGCGTGATGGAAAAATGCGGCATGCAAAAGGAGGGGCTGCTCCGCGGACGCGTGTACAGCAAGGGGCAGTACCGCGATGTTTATCTCTATGCCATTCTGAGGAAGGATTTTCTTTCCATCTGATCCCACACTGACCCCATAAGGAGGATACAAATCATGTTCCAGTATAAGACCCGGGGCACCTGCTCCACCCAGATCGATCTGGAGATCGAAAACGGCATCATCACCGCCTGCACCATCCACAACGGCTGCCGCGGCAACACGCTGGGCCTGGCCAAGATGGTGGTCGGCCGCAAGGCGGACGAGGTCAAGGAGCTGCTTCGCGGCATTCCCTGCCGCGGCAACACGTCCTGCCCCGATCAGCTGTCCCGCGCCATCGAAGCTTATCAGCAGGAGGTGCAGTAACATGAGCGGCAAGAACAGCAAAAAAGGCGTCAGCACCTTTGTGCGCGTCATGTGCGTCATTCTGGCGGTGCTCATCGTGGGCTCCACGCTGGCGTCCCTCTTCCTGTAATTTCGAAACACACCGCCTGCGATGCAAACCGTTTCAGCGCTTTGCATCGTTTTTTTCGCGTTTTTATCCCCTTTTTTTTATCGGAGGAACCGTTATGTCTCAAAAAACCAAATCGCTGGTCGGCGGCATCTCCATACTGGGGCTTGCCGGGCTGATCTGCAAGGTGGTCGGCGTACTGTACCGCATTCCGCTGGCCGCCTATATCGGCGCCGAGGGGCTTGGTCTGTATTCCAAGGTGTTCCAGAGCTATAACCTGCTGCTGACCATCTCCTCTGCCGGTCTGCCCGTGGCCATCTCCCGCATGGTGGCGCACTACGTCACCCGGTAGGATCCCTCCGCCGCCCGCCGCGTGTTCCGCATCGCCGCGTGGGGCCTCACGGCGCTGGGTCTTCTGGCCACGCTGCTGCTGGTCGTGTTCAGCGGCTGGCTCAGCCGGCAGGCAGGCGCCCCCGAGATCCGCATGGGCTACCTTGCCATCGCCCCCTCGCTGCTGGTCGTGTGCATCATGAGCGCCTTCCGCGGCTACATGCAGGGTCACCGCAAGATGATGCCCACCGCCATTTCCCAGCTGATCGAGCAGGTGGGCAAGCTGGCAGTCGCACTGCCCATGGCCGTCGCGGGCATGAACATGGGCGGCGCCCCGTGGGGAGCCGCGGGCATGCTGCTGGGCACCAGCATCGCGGAGGGTGTCGCGCTCATCTTTATGTTCATCGCCCATCGCCGTGCGGGCGGAGAGTTTGCCGCCGTGCCGCAAAACAGCCTTGATGCCGCGCCCGAAAACACCGCGCTCATCAAAACGCTGCTCAAAATTTCCATTCCCATCACGCTGTCCAGCTGCATCGTGCCCCTGGCGGGCTGGATCGACAGCTTTATGGTCACCAACCTGATGGAAGCCGATGGCATGGCACACGCCGAAGCGCTGGTGCGCTACGGCCTGTATTCCAGTGTGGTGCTGTCGCTCATCAACGTGCCCACCGCCCTTGCCATGGCCATGAGCACCAATCTGGTGCCCACCATCTCCTCCGGCATGGCGCGCCATGACATGGAGGATGTCTCCCGCCAGAGCATCGACGGCATGCGCATCGCCTCCATCGTGGGCATGCCCTGTTCGATGGGCATGAGCCTGCTCGCCCGCCCCATCCTGTACCTGCTCTTCAGTGCCAAATATACCCCCGCGCAGCTCGACCTCGGCGCCGAAATTTTGCAGATGAGCGCCTTCACCATCTTCTTCTTCACCATGGTGCAGGCCACCAGCGGCATCCTGCACGGCTGCGGCAAGCAGCGCCTGCCGCTGTACACGCTGCTGGCGGGCGTCATCTGCAAGATCGGCCTCAACTGGCTGCTCATCGGCACGCCCTCCATCAACATTCACGGTGCCCCCATCGCCTCGCTGGTGTGCTACACCGTGTCGATGGTGCCCAACCTGTATTTCGTGGTCAAATACGCTTCCAAGCGTTTCCCCGTCACCTCCATCATTCTGCGCCCGCTGGCCGCCACCATGGGCATGGGCGCCATCGTATACGTCATCTGGTACGTGCTCTTTACCGAAAAATGCCTCACCACCGGCCGCCTGCTGCTGCTGGTCGCCGTGGCGGTATCCATCCTGATGGGCATCGTCTCCTACGCGGTGCTGGCCTTCAAGCTCAAGGCCATCCGCCCCGAGGATGTTCCCGGCCGTCTGCGCCGCTTTGTCAAACGCTGAGGAGGAAGCCATGCATTCCGTCACCGTTGTTTCCCTGGGCCCCGGGTCAAGAGAGCACCTCACCCTGGGCGTGCTCGACACCATCAAAACCGCCAAGCGTCTGGTGCTGCGCACCGCCCTGACCGACGCGGGCAAATACCTGACCGAACAGGGCATTGCCTTCACCAGCCTGGATTCCCTGCACGAGACCGCATAGGATTTTGACGAATTCACCGCTGCCGCCGTCGCCGCTGTCGAAAAGGCCGCTGCCCGCGGCAAGGCCGTGTACGCCGTGCTGGATGCCCTCACCGACACCACCGTGCAGGCGCTTTGTGAAAAGCACCCCGAGGATGTCATCATCGAAGGCGGCATGCCCGTCTCCGCCCCGCTGCTGCAGGCGGCAAAGGCCCGCGGTGCTGTGCGTGTGGTCAGCGCTACCGATTTGGAGGTGACCGATACCCAAGGGGGTCTCCTCATTACCGAGCTCAGCACGCCGTATCTGGCGGGCGAATGCAAGCTGAAGCTCACCCCGTGGTACGGCGATGAGACCGAGGTCCTGTTCTTCCCGCCCACGTCCAAGGCGCACCGCGAAGCCGTGCGCATCCCCCTGTGGGAAATGGACCGGCAAAAGAAGTACGACCACACCGCCGCGCTCTATCTGCCGCCCGCCCCGCTTCAGGCGCGCGAACGCCATGATTTTTACGATCTGGTGCGCATCATGCAGCTTCTCCGCGGGCAGAACGGCTGCCCGTGGGATAAAGAGCAGACGCATGACACGCTTTCCCGCTATCTGATCGAAGAAGCCTACGAGGTCTCGCAGGCGGTCAGCGAGCGGGACTGGGAGCATGTGGCGGACGAGCTGGGCGATGTGCTGCTGCAGATCGTTTTCCAGTCCGATATCGGGGAGCAGTACGGCACCTTTGAATTGTCCGACGTCACCAGCGGCATCGTCAGCAAAATGCTGCGCCGCCACGAGCATATTTTCGGTTCTGTCCGCTGCGACACCGCTGCCGAGGTCCTTCTCAACTGGGAAAAGGTCAAGCAGCGGGAGCGCGGCACCGCCGGCTTTGCCGATACGCTGCGCGCCGTGTCGCTGTCGCTGCCCGCTTTGCTGCGGGCGGAAAAGGTGATGAAAAAACTGGAAGCCCACGGCGATGACATTGCTGCCCTGACCGAAGGCAACCCACAAAAGGAGCTTCTGCTATTGGTGGATCGTCTGCGCCGCGAGGGCAGATCCGCCGAGGAGGAGCTGCAGCGTGCCGTAACTGTCCTTGTTTCGCGAACGGAAGAAACAGAAAAAGCCTTGACAAGCGAAAATTAATATGTATACTTGATAAAGCTGACTACGCCCACCCGGGCGATGACATTATTCGGAGGTATCCCCATGAACAAGCAGGATTTGATTGCGGCCGTTGCCAAGAAGGTCGGCCTGAATAACACCGATGCCAAGAAGAACGTGGAAGCCGTTCTCGACCTGATCACCGAAACCGTGTGCGAAGGCAACAAGGTTTCCCTCAGCAAGTTCGGCACCTTTGAAGTCAAGGAGCGCGCCGCCCGCACCGGACGCAACCCCTCCACCGGCGAAGCCATCGAAATTGCCGCTTCCCGCGCCGTTTCCTTCAAGCCCGCCGCCTATCTGCACGACAAGCTGAACGGCAAGGACTAAGCCTCAACCTCATCACGCTTTGAAAGCGGCAAGGCAAAAAGCCCTGCCGCTTTTTGTTATAAGGGGAACGCATGAAGACCATCATCACCATTCAGCACACCCAGTCCATGCACCATGTCAACGGCATGGTCGGCTCATGGACGGATTGGGATCTGACCGACCTTGGCAAATCGCAGGCGCAGAACATCGCCGCAAACCTGTCCCGCCTCATCGGCGGCAAACCGGCGGTGCTCTATTCCTCCGATTTGAAGCGTGC
>JAKSQG010000107.1 GCA_024404275.1 Clostridia bacterium
CGCTATCTTTGCCTGCAGGATACCTGTCAGATGGATACTCTGGCTGTCATCCGTTGCCATGAACATCAGCTGTCTGTTTATGAAAAAGAATTGATCGGCATGATTCGCCGCTTGTTTCAACATGGAGAAAACTAAGAATTCACCGGCTATGAAAAAAAGAACTGCTGAAAGCAGTTCTTTTTTTATACCGGCGCAACGCTGCAGAATATCAACCCCAGTGCAGCTGCCGTCAGAATCGTCATGGGAATGGAAAAATGGCGTTTCAACAGCAGATACAGTGATACCAGACCAATCAGGATCGCCTGCCAGGAGATGCCAAACAGCAGTGATCCGGAATAGTTGATCATTGCCTGCTGGACCACGATGGCACCGATCATACCGATGCAGACCGGCCGGATGCCATGCAGCGCATGGCCCATGATGGTGCTTTCCTTGAATTTTTTCAAAAACACCGCCGCTGCTATTGTAATGGTCAGGGTTGGCACCAGTACGCCAAACGTAGCTGCAAAGGCTCCAAGCGCGCCGCCGGCGGTGGTACCGGCAAAAGTGGCGCAGTTTAATCCCAGCGGACCGGGGGTCATTTCTGCAATAGCCACAATATCAGCCACTTCCTGTGCTGTCATCCAACCATGTGACAGCATCTGCTCATGGATCAGCGGAATCATGGACATGCCGCCAAAGCTGGTGATGCCAATCAGAAAGAAGGAGATGAAAAGTTCAATGTAGATCATGTCTTGAACGCACCTCCATATAAATGACACCCGCAGCTGCCCCAATCAGTACGATCAGCACATTGCTGATGCTGCCGGAAAGACACAAAACCATGGCGCAAAGCGCTACGATATAACAGAAGATATCCTTCATGCCCGCTTTGAACAGCTTGACCAGCGCACTGATGATGATGGGTACCACCGCAGCACGCACGCCGATCATGGCACGGGCTACAAATACATTATCCTTCACCAGTCCATACAGAAATGTGACCGCGACCATGATGAGAACCGGCGGCAGAATGACTCCAAACAGCGCGGCAAGGGCGCCCGGAATGCCGGCTGACTGATAACCAAACAGCACACTGGTATTGCCGATCATCAATCCCGGCAGCGAACGCCCGACGGATGTAAAGTCCAACAGCTCCTCATCCGTGATCCAGTGTTTTTTTTCTACATATTCTTTCTGAATCTGCGCGACAATGCTCCATCCGCCGCCAAAGGTAAAACAGCCGAATCGTAAGAATGTCAGCAGAATGTCCAGCACACGGCCTTCTTTCTTTTCCTTCATTCGCCAACCTCGATGCAGAACCTGTCTGGGCAGGGGACTTTGACGACCCACTTGCTCACTTCTGTTTCTCCTTCAAGACAACCGCCAACCATATGCGCTTCCCCGGGATAGATGGCACAAAAATAACCGGCGCGCAGTTGTACCGGCGTACCGCAGGGAGCGCCGTTCATCTTGTTGCCATCCCCTCCATCGGGCAGGGCTTCTGCCATTTCCACACTTTCCATGGGACACACGGCAATGATTTCTCCGCCGCTCTTCGCCATCATCAGGTCAATGGTATGATAATGCACCTCAAAGCGACGCTTGTCATCTGTCTTGAGCTTGTAACCTTTTTCACGCACCTCAAAACCTGCATCGGTTGGGCTGTTTTTTTCAAAGGCCGCGGCGATTGCTTCGGCTCCCGGGATCAGTTCGCCATAATACTTCAGATTGGAAATTCTGTCCAGAATCATTATTTTTGCCTCCAGTATAAAGCTTCTTCCAGATTGCAGTTAAAGATCCTCACCTTTTTGAAGGGATAATTATAGCTTCCCTGCACGGTACAGCGCAGGATCACGTCACAGTTTTCCGGCACATCGACAGGAATGCCGTTCCAACGGCAGATGCTTATACCGTTTGGCAGATCTTTATTCTCGCCTTTGGCGGCAGTACGCACACCGTTCTAATAGCGCAGCGCATCATTCACCGGCGGAAAAGCCAAATACAGTTCATCCATTTCTGCTGCATTCAGTCCAAGACTGCGGGTTCGTTCCATGGCATAGCTGATCATTGGCTGGCGCTTTATATTCAACCAGTTGAACCAGGACGTCATGATCATATCCGTGCTTCCGTTGGGTCCTTTGATGCAAAGCACTGCGGGACGGCGCGGTGGAGCCAAGGCGAAGGCTTCGGAAACGGAAATTGTTTTCATAACTGAACTCCTTTTTATCAAAAATGGATTTCTCTGGAAAACAGTACAACTGTGAGACCGGAAATCTGCTTTCCGGCCTCACAGTTTTTATTTGGTTTTAATACTTTTTCAATCAATCAACGGGATGATTGCGATAGTAGTTAATCAGGCAGCCATCGGCAATGATCTGGCGCTCATCAGGCGTCAGGTCGCCCAGGGAAACGGCAAACGGGGTGACCGTGCCGTCCGCTTTCACGGCGTAGGCCGTAAACTCGGGGGTACCTTCCAGTACCGCCTTGCGGATGCCGGGCACAAACACCCAATCGCCCAGTGCGAAGGCTTTTTCATCCTTGACCAGCAAAGGCGCCATGCCCCAGTTGATGCAGTTGCTGCGGTAACGCTTGGTGGCATATTCCTTGGCAATGTTGGCGGAAGCGCCCAGCACACGCTGGCAGGAGGCCGCCTGCTCACGGGCAGAACCATCACCGGGCTTGATGGCAAAGATGGTGCTGCCGATGTCGGTCTTTTCAGGATCGACTTTGACCACCTTGGCCAACGCCTCGTACACCTTCTTCACTTCGTCGGTCAGGCCTTTGCCGGCCACGCGGTCACGCTCGATCTGGCGCACGGCCTTGGAGCGGCCCACATACTCGGGGTCCTTACGGCTCAAAGCAAATTCGCTCAGACGTTCGGGATTGGAACGGTAAGAAGACGTTTCACCGGAGGGGATCAGTTCATCGGTGGTGGTGACGGGGTCGGTGATGTAGGAGCACACCTTCACCAGCAGATCCTCCGTCAGGGCAGGCTGTTCGGGCCAGTCCTTGATGTTGGGGCCAAACTTCAGAGCGTAATCGGGGTCGGCCTTGCCAAAGCCGAAGTATACACGCTTGTCGTACACACTGCGATCGAAGGTGTAATCATACTTGCTGTACTTCACATCCAGATCGGTAGCGGGCGTCAGCTTGCCATGATTGATGGCCGTTGCGGCAATAGAGCGGGCATCCATCAGAGCCACACCGCTCATCTGGCCTTCACCGGGCTTGCTGCCTTCACGGTTCGGGAAGTTGCGGGTGGTATGGCGGATGGACAGCTCGTCGTTGGCGGGGGTGTCGCCGGCACCGAAGCAAGGACCGCAGAAGCATTCGCGGATGATGGCACCGGCAGCGGCGATGTCAGCCAGAGTGCCGTTCTTCAGCAACTGCAGATAGGCAGGCATGCTGCCGGGGTATACGCTCATGGTGAATTCACCGTTGCCGGTAGAATGACCGCGCAGAATATCAGCTACAGCACATACATTGTCAAAGGTACCGCCGCTGCAGCCGGCCACCAGACCCTGCTGCACCCAGACGCCGCCGTCATGTACCTTGCTGACCAGATCCAGCTTGGCACCAACGATCTGACGGTTGGCCTTTTCCTGACATTCAAACAGAATATCCTTGGGGTTCTCCAGCAGTTCGCGGATGGTAATGGTGTTGCTGGGATGCATGGGCAAGGCAATGGTGCACTCCACGGTGGACAGATCCACATACACGCATCCGTCATAGTAAGCCACATCAGCGGGAGCCATTTTCTTGAAGGCTTCGGGTCGGCCATGAACGGCCAGATATTCCTCGGTAGCACTGTCGGTCTCCCAGATGGAGGACCAGCAGGTCGTTTCCGTGGTCATTACGTCGATGCCATTGCGGTATTCCATGGGCAGCTTGCTGACGCCGGGGCCGACAAACTCCATGACTTTGTTCTTCACATAGCCGTTGGCGTATACGGCACCGCAGATCTGCAGTGCCACATCCTGCGGACCGACGCCGGGACGGGGCTCACCATCCAGATAAATCAGAATCACGCCGGGGCGGGCTACATCATAGGTGCGGCCTACCAGCTGCTTGGCCAGTTCGCCGCCGCCCTCGCCGACGCTGATGGTACCCAGCGCACCGTAACGGGTATGGCTGTCGCTGCCCAGGATCATGCGTCCGCAGCCGGCCATCATTTCACGGTTGAAGCTGTGGATGACAGCCATGTTGGTGGGCACATAGATACCGCCGTACTTGTGAGCGGCAGAAAGTGCGAACATGTGGTCATCTTCGTTGATGGTACCGCCGACCGCGCACAGGCTGTTATGGCAGTTTGTCAGCACATAAGGCATCGGGAACTGCTTCATGCCGCTGGAGCGGGCAGTCTGAATGATGCCGACATAGGTGATATCGTGGCTGGTCAGACTGTCAAAGCGCATTTGCAGGTGATTCATATCGCCGCTCTTATTGTGGGCTTCGAGGATGCCATAAGCGATGGTTCCCTTTACGGCATCGTTTACAGGGTGCCCCGCCCGCTGAGCCGCTTCCTGCGCATCAGTCACAATCTCGCGGCCGTTGAGCAGATAGACTCCGCTTTCATACAGTTTCAACATGTGAAATGCCTCCTTTTTTGATCAGGGTTCAATTCTTGCTTTATTGATTTGTCCAGCGATCTGCCAGTAAAGTTGCCGCCAACAGGTCAGCGCATCCGCCGGGAGACAGCCGGTTCATCGTAAAGAACAGTTCCAGCTCTTCCAGCTTTTCCTGCGCCGGAAGTGCATTGCTTGTCAGTTTTATCAGATCATCGACCATATTCCGCGCCTACTCCGCCAACATCAGCCCGCCACGGGCAATCATGTTTGTGTCACGGACGACGGAAATCAGTTTCAGCAGTGTGTATACGCAGCAATCGTTCAGGTTAAGGCCCATTTGTTTTGCTTTGTTCAAAGCCGGCAGACCGATCGTGAATACAGACGGAAGTCCGGCGGACAGTTCTTCACGGATCCCGCCAATGCCGCAGTCCCTGCGAATGGTGTCGCCATGGGTCGCTGTCCCGTTTTGGGGGATACTGTTTCTGGCAAGTTCCGCGCAAGTCTTCAGCCAGAGCGCGAGGTCAATCGGTTCATTGCCCGGTTCGGAAGGGATCATTCGCCCTGCGGCGCCACACATCAATCCCAGCGTAAAGATGGCACCTTTATGCGTATTCACACCGCCGGTTGCTTCTAACATCATTCTTTCTGCTTCAAGCCCCAGATACTGAAGCTGTGAAAAGACTTCGGCCGCCGGAAGATGGCTGCTTTCCGCACCGGTAAGGAAACAGCGCTGGAAATATGGCCATAGTGCCGCGGCGCTGGCGTTGAATGTAAATACATCCATGTCTTTGTGGCTGCCGCAGTTTTTACGATCCACCAGACCGGGCTTTGGTGTGGTACATACTTCATCCAGAAGGGATTGTACAGCAAATGATGCGATGCGTTCTGAATGTGTTGCTATATAGTCTGTTTTGATGATTTGCAATGTAGCGGCACGGATCTAAGTCAATGGATGCAGTCTGCGTGACGCGCATCCGCGACCCGGTTTTCCGCAAACCAGACAGGCTCGTTCTTCTTCACGGGAGATCTTCAGCCCGTCTGCTGCGATGACATCCATATCAAACAAACGCCCCATACGGTGTCTGTGTTCAATGGATACACATATTTTTTTCAGTTGGACCGCTTCCGTGTCCACAGCGGCCATCCACTCATAGCCGGCGGGGGAGCTTACTTCCTCTTCTGCCCGAATCGGATAACCGAAGCTGCCAAGCGCTGCCATCAGTGCTGCTTTGCCCTGGCGGAATGCATATGCGGCCCAGGCATCTGCTTTGATGGGACCGGCGATGTTCAGCGTAAAGCTGATCAACGACAGACCATAGCTGGAGAGCATCTTCTGCTGTAACTCTGCACGTCGGTCACGTGCTGCCAGCACATCGATCAGTGTTGCTTCAGACACGGGAATCCTCCTCAATGATGAACTACGTTGCTGCTGGCCCGGATCGCGGCTATCGCAGCCTGTCCTTCTGGCCCAGTCAGGTAGTTCCAGGTCGTTTCGGGCAGCATTGAGCGGACTTCTTCCATGCGGTCATCGTGTAT
>JAKSQG010000108.1 GCA_024404275.1 Clostridia bacterium
TGATATGCCGTACATGGTCATTACCCGTAAGGATACCTTCAGCGAGGAGCTCAAAAAGCGCCCCATGCGCTATATCGGTACCGAGGTGTTGTTCAAGGACGAAAACGATCCGCTGGCAAGCCCGGAATACATTGAGCGCATGCATGCGATGGGGCTCAAAGTGTGGGTCAATGCCATTGTGTACAATTACCGTACCGTGCTGGCGGGCGGTCACAGTGATGATGAGGCCATGATCCGCAGTGAGGATAATGGCTGGGGATGGTTGGTGGACCGCGGTTTTGACATCATCCAGACGGACTGGACACTGCCGCTGAAGATGTATCTGGATAAAAAGTGCGGTGTCTGATTTGCTGAACACTTTTTGCATAAGTGAAAAAAGTGTTTGTTTTTTGCAGCGTGAGACATAAAAAAGCAACAGATTCGACTTGAATTTGTGCTTTACATTATGCAAACGGCACGATATAATAATTTTGTACCTCAATGCCCATGAGGCGTTGAAATATAAAGGAGGAATATCCGATGTTCAAGAAAGCCCTGATTGTCGTTCTGGCCCTCGCCATCGCGATGGTTGGCATGACCGGCGTGTTTGCCGAGAGCACCAAGACCACCGTGACCATCTGGTCCACCTTCACCAATGACCAGGATGCGTACATCCGCCGCATGGCCGATGAATTCAACGCTCTGCAGGATGAGTTTGTTGTGGTCGTCGAGACCCAGCCCAACTCCAACTTCACCAGCAACGTGTACACCGCTGTTGTGAACGGCGTTGGCCCCGACATCATCTTCAACTATGCTTCCGAAGCTGCCAAGTACGTCAATGCCGGCCTGGTTGCCAACCTGGACGAGTACATCTATGACGAAGAGATCGGTATCGAAGGCTTCGATGACATGCTGCCCGAGTACCTGATCGAAGAAATGAACGCCATGGAAGACGGTCATATCCACTGGATTCCCGGCGCCACCACCGGCCCCATCCTGTTCTACAACAAGACCATGCTGGAAGAACTGAATGTTCCCGTTCCCACCACCTGGGACGAGCTGGTTGATGCCTGCGCTGTCATCAAGGCTGCCAAGCCCGAAGTGCTGCCCTTCGGTATCGACTCCCTGACCGATATCATCCAGACCTTCATCATGGAAGCCGGCGAAGGCTACATCGACACCGAAAACGCCAAGATCGCTTTCGGCGGCGAAAAGACCGTGGAAGTGCTGAAGTGGTATCAGGAGCAGTGCCAGAACGGCTACTTCTCCGCCACTGCTCCCTCCGGCGGCTACTTCTCCAATGACTTCAACACCGGTCTGGTTGCCATGTACTATGGCTCCTGCGCCGGCACTCCCTACATCACTCCCGATGGTTTCGAGTATGATGTGGCTCCCGCTCCCGCCACTGCCGGCGGCGAAGGCGCCTACTCCATCTGGAACCGCGGCCCCATCGTGTTCCACTATGCTGATAACACCGCCCGCGAAGTCGGTGCTTACCTGTATGTGATGTACATGCTGGCCGTTCCCGAGAATGCCGAGGGCTGGGCCGAGGCCATGACCGCTCTGACCCCCTGGATTCCCGCTCAGGCTGTTGAAGGTTATGACGCTTTCGTTGCGAGCCAGCCCGCTCTGGCTGCCGTTGCCGGCAACTTCGATATCGGCGTGACCTTCCCCTCTGTGACCGGTGCTTCCGAGACCCGTGATGCCATCAAGCAGATGGGTACCCTGATCGCCGGCGGCGAAGCCGTTGAGACCGCTCTGGCTGCCTGCCTGGAGACTGCCAACGCCGCTCTGCAGGGCAAGTAATTAACCCGCAACGGAGAACCGGATCACTCCGGTTCTCCGTTTTTTCTATCCGCCCCGGACAGGGCACAGCACAGCAAAAATGCCGTGCTGTACCGTATCCATGGCGCAACAACTACACTATTTGAAGGCGAGGAACAGGACATGCAAGTAATGCTTAAGGGTGTCACCAAGAAATTCTCCGGTGTGACGGCGGTCAACGAGTTTTCCGTGACCCTGCCGGATGGCGAACTGATCTGTCTGCTGGGACCTTCCGGCTGCGGCAAATCCACCATCCTGAATATGTTGTCGGGTATTCTGCCCGTCAGCGGCGGCGATATCTTCTTTGATGATGATAACGTCACCAAATTGCCTCCCGAAGAACGCGGTATCGGTCTGGTCTTCCAGAACTACGCGCTGTATCCGCACATGACCGTGCTGGAGAATATCTGCTTCCCGCTGGAAATCAAGAAGGTGCCCAAGGAAGAACGTGTCGCCCGCGCCACCAAAATGGCCAAGCTGGTGCATGTGGATATGCTGCTTAACCGAAAGCCCAAGGAACTGTCCGGCGGTCAGCAGCAGCGTGTGGCCATTGCCCGCGCCCTGGTAAAGGAACCCCGCCTGCTGCTGCTGGATGAGCCTCTTTCCAACCTGGATGCCCGTCTGCGCCTGGAAATGCGTGAGGAGATCCGCCGCATTCAGCTGCAGACGCAGGTGACCACCATCTTCGTTACCCACGATCAGGAAGAGGCCATGGCCATCTGCGACCACATCGTGCTGATGAAGGACGGCGTGATGCAGCAGTTTGACGCGCCTCAGCAGCTCTACGATAATCCCGCCAACCAGTTCGTGGCCAACTTCCTGGGTGCTCCGCCCATCAACAACATTCCCGGTGAGATCAAAAACGGCGTGTTCACTACCGAGGACGGCAAGGCGAGCATGAAGCTGGCGGCCTTCAGCAAGGTGCCGGACGGCAAAAAGGTCAATCTGGCTGTGCGCAGCGAAAGCTTTGTTGTCAAGCCCGCCGGTACACCCGAAACGATGGAATGCACCGTGACCGGCGTGTTCAAGACCGGCAAGGACGAAATGGCTTCCTTTACCTTCGGCGATCAGCCTTTCCGTGCCTACATTGATCTGGAAGAGGGTTTGGAGAAGGATCAGATCGTCAGTCTGGGCTTCAAGAACCGCGGCGTATTCGTGTTTGACCGCGAATCGGGGGTGCGTTACGTATGACGCAGAAACTCGATTTTCCCGAAAGGAAGCGTATCAGGCATCGCAGCGGAAAACGTGTGCTTTTCCACTTTGTGCTGTTTGCCGTTATCGCGGTGACACTGCTGGTGTGCGGCATCATCGGCCGTGTACAGCTGAACCGCATCACTGATGAGACCATTGCTTCTGTACGCGTTGAAACGCTGATCAGCGAAGCGACTGAGCAGGTGCGTGGTGCCGCATCCGACGCGGCAGATGCCGTCAATACCAAGCAGAAACGCAACGTGACCAACGGTATCAGCGGCAAGACCAAATCAGTCAAGACCGGTGCCGAAGGAATGCTTGCCGCCGGCAGCAGCGAGGCTGAGGTCGCGGCGTACATTGTTGATACCCTCTCCGAAGCGGCGGTATCCAAGCTGAGTGCTGAAAAAGAAGATCAGGCGCCCGTGCTGACCGCTGTGCAGCAGAAGCTGGCCGAAGGCCGTGACGGCTTCATCACCGCTGCCGTGACCAACACCGACAGCAAGGTGAGCGGCATGAATGCCGAGGATGTGCGCAAGGGTCTGTCCAGCAACGCCCCCAACTATTTCTTTATGTTCTATTCCAACCTGTTGCTCATCATCGGCGGCATCTTCCTGATACTCGCGCTGGGCATGGGTGTGCTGCAGTTCTTCTGCAGTGAGGATGTGCGCAAAAAGGCCAGTGACATCATTGAACCGCTGGATTATCTGCTGCCCTTCTTCTTCGGCGTCATCGTGTTCACGCTCTATCCCATGGTGCGCGTGTTTATCATGGCCTTCCAGGAGCGCTACAAGCTGACCGGCGAGTTTGCCGCCTGGGGTCTTGGCAACTTCACGGATGTGCTGTTTGGTACCAACACCAAGCTGCCGCAGGCTGTGGGCAACACCTTCCTGTATGTGCTGCTGACGGTGCCGATTGCCGCTGCGATCAGTATCGTTCTGGCGTACCTGCTCAACCAGAAGATCAAGCTGCGCGCTCTTTTCCAGACCGCGTACTTCCTGCCCATGGTTACTTCCGCAACGGCTGTCGGTCTGGTCTGGAAGTTCATGTTCCATGAGAACTACGGTATCATCAACTGGCTGTACTCCCTCGTTGGCGGCAGCAACATCGCCTGGCTGAGCAACCCCGCCTTCTCCATGGCGGTCATGGTCATCTATGGCGTGTGGGATTCGCTGCCCATGACCATCATTCTGTTGATTTCCGGTCTGCAGAACATTGACGAGCACTACTACACGGTTGCCAAGGTGGACGGCGCGCATGCCAAACGCATCTTCTTCCGCATCACCGTGCCGCTGCTTTCGCCCACCATCGGTCTGGTGCTGATCATCAACAGTATCTCGGCCTTCAAGGTGTTCAATTCCGTTATCGTTCTGTTCTCCGGCAACCCGGGTCCCATGTACAATATGTACACGATGACCTACTATATCTACGAGCAGATCAACACCAGCCTGGAATACGGCCGCGCTGCCGCTGCTTCGCTGATTCTGTTTGTCATCATCCTGATTTTCACCATGCTGCAGCGCTTTGTGCAGCGTAAGTGGAATTACACTTAAGAAGGAGGGCTGAAAAATGAAAAAGAATTCTACCCTTCTTCGCATTGGCGCCATTCTGGTTGCTGCCGGTTTTGTGCTGTTCATGGCGGCGCTGATCCTGACCGGTGTGGACTTTTCCACCGTGTCGATGACCGACGCCGAAAAGCTGAGCGCCGCCCAGACCGCTGAAAAGGCTGCCGGACAGTACAGAGTCTATATCGTCGCCCGAATTGATGACATGATCTCTTACTATACCGGCCGTCAGGGTGCTGCCGACGTGACCGATCCCGCTCCCTACGCCGAGCGTGCCGGGCTGTTTTCTGATCTGAAGGAAAATATCACCTCCGGCGCGGCCATCAGTGCCGATACCTACAACAAGCTGATGCGCATGCAGTCCCTCGATGGTGAGGAAAGTGAGGTCGTTCCGCTCAACAACCTGCAGAACAACCTGCGCAACATCTATACCAACGAGAATCTGGCGGCGCAGTATCGCAGCGAGGTCACCAGTACCATCAGCGAGGCCGAAGTGAGCGCAGCCGAAAAAGCTGCCGCGCAGCCCAAGAGCAAGACCATCTTCTATGTGCTGATGGCTTGCGGCGTGCTGATGTTTGCCTGTGGTCTGTATCTCAACCATAATTATCAGATGAAGAAGGTGCTTGGCCAGGCCGTGCTGTACACGCTGCTGGCGGTGGGTGCTGTGATCATGGTGTTCCCGTTCTACTGGATGATCACCAGCTCCTTCAAGACCCGCGTGGAAGCCAGCCGCTTCCCGCCCGAGTTCTGGCCTTCCAACATTCTGAACATTGACAACTACCGCATGGCCTTCAAGCAGGCGCCTTTTGCGCAGTACTTTGTCAACTCCATCATCGTGTGTGTGTGCAGTGTGGCGGTCGTGACCATCACGACCATCCTGGCGTCCTTCGCCTTCTCCAGACTGAAGTTCCCGGGCCGTGAACTGATCTTCTCCGCACTGCTCTCCATGATGATGCTGCCGTTCGAAATGCTGGTCATCACCAACTACACCACCATCATCCGTCTGAACATGAACGATACGCTGGCAGCCCTGATCGTACCGTTCATCTCCTCCATCTTCTACACCTATATCATGCGCAATTTCTTTGCCTCCATACCGGACAGCCTGTACTGGTCCGCCCGCGTGGATGGCTGCAGCAACTGGCGTTATCTGTGGCGTGTAATGGTGCCCA
>JAKSQG010000109.1 GCA_024404275.1 Clostridia bacterium
CCGGGTCATCACCCTGTGGACCGCCACCACTCACGGTCTGCGTGATAAGATCCTGCCCAACCTGGATGAGTTCAACCCCATCCGTATGATGACCGACTCCGGCGCCCGTGGCTCCTCTGCCCAGGTGTCCCAGCTGGCCGGTATGCGCGGCCTGATGGCATCTCCTACCGGTAAGACCGTGGAACTGCCCATCCGTGCAAACTTCCAGGAAGGCCTGAACGTGATCGAGTTCTTCCTGTCCAGCCATGGTTCCCGTAAGTCCCTGTCCGATACCGCTCTGCGTACTGCTGACTCTGGTTACCTGACCCGCCGTCTGGTGGACGTGGCCCAGGAAGTCATCGTCCGTGAGGAAGACTGCTTCGCGCTCCGCGGTGAAAATGTCCGCGGCATCCGCGTGGAAGCCATCGGCGAAATGAAGAAGGTCAAGGATCGCGTCATCGGTCGTGTAGCGGCTGAAGATGTGATCGATCCTCGCACCGGTGAGGTCATTGTGCCGCTCAACGGCCGTATTGACTACAAGAAGGCCGATGCCATCGACAAAGCCGGCCTCAAGAGCGTGGCTGTCCGTTCTGTACTGACTTGCCGCTGCCAGCGCGGCGTCTGCGCCCGCTGCTACGGCATGAACCTGGCGCACGGCGGAGATGTGGATATCGGTGAAGCTGTCGGTATTATCGCGGCTCAGGCCATCGGTGAGCCCGGTACTCAGCTGACGATGCGTACCTTCCATACCGGCGGCGTGGGTGGTCTGGCTGACATCACGCAGGGTCTTCCCCGCGTTGAGGAGCTGTTTGAGTCCCGTCATCCCAAGCACTGCGCCACGCTGGCGGAGATCAGCGGCCGCGTAAGCCTGGGCGAGAACAAAAAGCGCCGCGAGATTACCATTACCAACCCCGATGACGCCAACGAGCGTAAGGTATATCCCATCCACTACGGTGTCCATATCAAGGTCAATGACGGCGATATGGTGCAGGCCGGTCAGGAACTGACCGAAGGTTCTGTGGATCCCGCCGAGCTGCTGCGTATTCTGGGCGTCAAGGCGGTTCAGAATTACCTGCTGACCGAAGTTTTGAACGTTTACCATTCTCAGGGCGGTGTTTCCATCGCCGATAAGCATATCGAGATCATCATTCGTCAGATGCTGCGCAAAGTGCGCGTGGAAGACGCCGGTGATACCGATCTGCTGCCCGGCAGCTTTGTGGATGTGTTCCGTTTTGAGGAGGCCAACGAGAAGACCGTGATGGCCGGCGGCAACCCCGCCAGCTGCAGCCGCAAACTGCTGGGTATCACCAAGGCTTCTCTGGCGACCGAATCCTTCATGTCCGCTGCCTCCTTCCAGGAGACGACCCGCGTGTTGACTGAAGCTGCTATCAAGGGCAAGGTCGATCCGCTGCTGGGTCTGAAGGAAAACGTGATCATCGGCAAGCTGATTCCTGCCGGTACCGGCCTTCGCCGCTACAAGAACATCGAACTGCAGGAAACCTATTGATTTCACCATTCAACGTCCTTCCCGTGAAAGCGGGAAGGGCGCTTTTTATGTGCAAAGCGGGGCAGGGTTGCATTCAAGTACAGTATCTGATAAAATATATAAGGATTGCTATGCAATCGTATTTGATGTAGACAATTTGGAGGCTTTATGGCAGGCAAACGCAAAACGTTACATATGGTGCTGCTGCCGCTGCGCGGACTGATGATATTTCCCCACATGGTGCTGCATTTTGATGTGGGCCGTCCCAAGAGCATTGCCTCTCTTGAGGCGGCGATGCTGGATGAGCAGCGCATTTTTCTGGTGGCGCAAAAGGACGCCGATACGGTTGATCCCGAGGCGGAAGATCTCTATGAAGTGGGCACCATTGCCCATGTCAAGCAGGTTCTGAATTTGCCGGGCGATACCCTGCGTGTGCTGGTCGAGGGTGAAAAACGTGCCACCCTGAAAAAGATCGATCAGACAGAGCCTTTCTGGCTTGCAACGGTCACTCCGGAAGCGGAGCAGCCTGAGGATGCGCCGGAAATCTTGGAAGCACTGGTACGTACGGCGCGGGATGCATTTGAAAACTATGCCCATGTCAGCCAGCGTATTTCGGAGGAAACCATTCGCTCTGTCAGCGATGTGAAGGATCCCGGACAGCTGGCGGATGTGATTGCCGCCAATGTGCTTGGAAAGATCGAGGAGCGGCAGGCTATTTTGGAAGAGATGAACGTTGTCAAGCGTTTGGAAACGCTTTGCGGCGTCCTGGCGCGCGAATCTGAGCTTGCCGGGCTGGAACGCCAGGTGCAGGGCCGCGTTCGCAGCCAGATCGATAAGAATCAAAAAGAATACTATCTGCGCGAGCAGATGCGCGCCATCCAGGAGGAACTGGGGGAGAGCGACAGCACGGCGCAGGATGAGATCCGCAAAAAGCTGAAATAGCTGCCGCTGAATGATGAAGCACGGGAAAAGGCCGAGAAAGAACTGAAACGGTTGAGCCGCATGGCTCCCGGTACGCCGGAAATCGGTGTCAGCGAGACCTATCTGGAGTGGATCTGCGATCTGCCCTGGGGGAAATATACGACCGATAATCTTGATCTGAAGCGTGCCCGCCGCATCCTGGATGAAGACCATTACGGCATGAAGCAGGTAAAGGAACGTGTGATCGAGTATCTGGCTGTGCAGCGCATGAAGCAGATCAACAGTGGAGATTCTGCTTTGAAGGGTCCGATCCTTTGCTTTGTCGGCCCTCCCGGTGTGGGCAAGACCTCCATCGTGAAGGGGATTGCCAAAGCCGTGGGCCGCAAGTTTGTGCAGATGTCGCTCGGCGGTGTGCGGGATGAGGCTGAGATTCGCGGTCATCGCCGGACTTATGTGGGTGCTATTCCCGGACGTATTCTGTCTGCCATGAAGCAGGCCGGCACCATGAACCCTGTCTTCCTGTTTGATGAAATCGACAAGATGGGAAATGACTTCCGCGGCGATCCCGCCAGTGCCATGCTGGAGGTGCTGGACGGTGAGCAGAACATGGCTTTCCGCGATCATTATCTGGAGATGCCCTTTGATCTGTCACAGGTGATGTTCATCACCACAGCGAACAGCATGAGTACCATTCCGGCCCCGCTGCTGGACCGCATGGAAATCATCGAAGTATCCAGCTATACCGAAGAGGAAAAGCTGCAGATTGCCAAACGCCACCTGCTCGCCAAGGAGACATTGGCGCATGGCCTTGAAAAGGGCAGCGTCAAGATTCCGGAGAGTGCTCTCAAAAGGATCATTGAGGATTATACCCGCGAGGCAGGTGTGCGTACCCTGACCCGTACGATTGCCTCGGTGGTGCGCAAGGCGGCTGTGGAAATGTTGGATAACAATCTTGCGCAGATTACCGTGACCAAAGAAAAAGTGCAGAAGTATCTGGGAGCACCGCGCTTCTTGCGCGATCTGCCTGAAAAAGAGCCGAGAGTGGGCATTGTGAACGGTCTGGCTTATACGACTGTGGGCGGTGAGATGCTGGCGGTGGAATGCGCTGTGCTGCCCGGCAGCGGAGCGCTGAGCCTGACCGGCAAGCTGGGCGATGTGATGAAGGAAAGCGCGCAGGCAGCGCTCAGTTGGGTACGTGTCCATGCTGAAGCATACGGGTTGGAACCGGATTTTTATAAGAAATCGGATATTCATATCCATGTGCCGGAAGGCGCTGTGCCCAAGGATGGGCCTTCCGCCGGTGTGACCATGGCGACGGCGCTCATTTCGGCACTGACGCAGCGCCCTGTGCGTCAGGATGTGGCGATGACGGGAGAGATCACGCTGCGCGGACGCGTGCTGCCCATCGGCGGACTCAAAGAAAAAACATTGGCCGCCTACCGTGCCGGCATTCATACGCTGATCATTCCCAAAGAGAATAAAAAGGATCTGGAGGATGTGCCCGCCAAGGTGCTGGATACCTTTGATGTGGTATGTGCTGAGCAGATTGGCGATGTGCTGGCGAAAGCACTGATGGAAAAACAGGAGTAAGTATTCGTGGAGATCAAAAAAACAGAATTTGTGACCAGCATGGCGGAATACGGCAAATTCAAGGGCATCGGTCTGCCGCAGATTGCGGTGGCGGGGAAGAGCAATGTGGGCAAATCCAGCCTGATCAATGCCCTCTGCCGGAACGGCAAACTGGCCAAAACCAGCGCCACGCCCGGCAAAACAAGACTCATCAATGTGTTTGCCATCAATCCCGGTGCTGGGGACGCTTTCCATCTGATCGATCTGCCCGGTTATGGCTTCGCCAAGGTGGATATGCAGGAGAAACTCCGCTGGGGCGATATGATGCAGCATTATTTTGAAGGGACAAGAGAGCTGAAGCTGGTGCTGCAGCTGGTGGATATCCGGCATGACCCCACGGCGGATGATGTGGATATGGTCAACTTCCTGCGGCAGATGCAGATCCCTTTTCAGGTAGTGGCGACCAAGTCCGATAAAATCAGCCGCGGCGCCCGCATGAAATACCTTGCGCCCATCTGCCGCGCGCTGCAGGTGCAGCCGTGGAATGTGCTGACGTTTTCCAGCGAGAACGGCGATGGCCGCGATGAGCTGATACGGAAAATTGCCGAATCCATCGGATAACGAAAAAAGATGCCTTTTACGGCATCTTTTTTCAGTTTATGGAAGGAATAGGATTATTTCAGCGGAGCATAGGTATAGCGACCGATAAGGCGCGGCTTGCCATCGTAGATGCCAAAGGCATCCGCGTAGACACGGTAGCGCTGACCGACCACCCAGGTATCGCCGGACATGTTTTCCAGCAGCACCAGGCGTTCACCCTGCTCGGTATCGTCGGTATCCATCAGCGCCAGCTGCGGTTTGTTGCTGAGGATCTCGGTGATGGTGCCGATACAGACATAGATCTGCGTGTTGGCTACACGCACGGCGGTGTTGTTGAGGTAGTCGGCATAATTGCTGATGCCGGCGGCGGAGGAATCCATGGCCCAAGCCTTCGGAGTATAGGTGCTGGCATAGGGCACGTAGTAGATGCTCTTGATCAGCGTAGCGGTATGGCCGTCTTTTTCAGCCACGATGGTGATATCATTGGTACCGATGGTGCTGAACACGGCCTTGAAGGAGAAGGCACCGGTACTGTTCAGGTTGGAGGTATCCAGATCGACATGGGGAGAAAGCACCGTGATGGTCGCGCCCGGGACGGTCGTGCCGGTGATGGTCATTTGTGTATTGGAGCTGGTATTGCCCAGCGTGGCACCCAATTCCAAAGGAATATCCTGCGGCGCGCGGTAGAGTGTGACGACCAGACGGTTTTCACGGTACGCCTGACAGTTTACTACGATTTCAAAGGTATTTTCGCCGATGGCTTGCACAGGGGCGTTATAGGTGATCAGGCCGTCCTGCGTGTTGACGAAACTGGAAAAATCCTCACCGTTGATAAACACGGTGGAATTCTGTTCCACACGGAACTGAAGCGCATAGGGCGAAGAGGTGACCTCCAGATAGGTGGTATCAGGCGAGACCAACGTACAGGGGGACAAGGGAATATCGATGGTATAATGCACCGTGCCGAGCAGCTTCAATTCGCCTGAGGCAGAGCGCTCATAGGGGGTCAGGGTGATCTCCATGGTATCCGAGGTGATGTTCTTTTCCAGCTCATACCAGGTATAGTCGGCGATGGTCACTTCGGCATAGGCTTTGCCGGTCTCATCGGCGACGGCGACATA
>JAKSQG010000011.1 GCA_024404275.1 Clostridia bacterium
TCCCCCGTTGCGCCGCGGGCGGATTTGTTTTATAATGATAGTATCTTAATGTGGGGAGGTAGACCATGGCATTCGCGCATCTGCATTTGCATACCGAATACAGCCTGCTGGACGGCGCCTGCCGCATCAAGCGCCTGCCGGAGCTCATCCGCTCTCTGGGCATGGACGCCTGTGCCTGCACCGATCACGGCGTGCTGTACGGCGCTGTTGACTTCTACAACGCCTGCCATGATGCCGGCATCCACCCCGTGCTGGGCTGCGAGGTCTACGTCTGCTCCGACATGGAGGATAAGTCCCCCGCGGGCAAGGAAATGAGCCATCTCATCCTGCTGTGTGAAAACAACACCGGCTGGCAGAACCTGATGTACCTGTGCTCCGAAGCCTTCATCCGCGGTTACTATTACCGTCCCCGCATCGACTATCAACTGCTGGAAAAGCACCACGAGGGGCTCATCTGCCTGTCCGCCTGCCTGTCGGGCGATCTGGCCAAGCTTTTGCTGGATGGCCGCATGAACGAGGCCGAAAAATACGCCCGCCGCATGGAAAATCTGTTTGGCAAGGGCAACTATTTTATCGAGATCATGGATCACGGTCTCGCGGATGAAAAGCGTGTGCTGCCCCGCCTGATGGATATCAGCGACCGTACGGGCATTCCGCTGGTCGCCACCAACGACTGCCATTATCTCCGCCGGGAGGATGCCGAGGCGCAGGAAGTGCTCATGTGCATCCAGACGGGCAAAACGCTGTAGGATTCCGCGCGCATGCGCATGGAGACCGACCAATTGTATGTCCGCAGCGAGGACGAAATGCGGCGCCTGTTTGCCGCCGTGCCCGATGCCGTTGACCGCGCGCATGAGATCGCCATGCGCTGCAACGTTGTCTTTGACTTCAAAACCGTCCACCTGCCGCAGTACCCCGTGCCCGGCGGCAAAACCAGCCTCGAATACCTCAAAGAGCTGACCGAGAAGGGCTTTCTGGAGCGCTATCAGCCCGATGACACCGTTGCCCGCGAGCGTCTGGAATACGAGCTGGGCGTCATCAGTTCCATGGGTTATGTGGATTACTTCCTCATCGTGTGGGATTTTGTACACTTTGCCAAGTCCCACGGCATCATGGTGGGTCCGGGGCGCGGCAGCGGCGCCGCCAGCATCGTCGCCTACTGCCTCAACATCACGCAGCTCGACCCGCTGCAGTACAGCCTCACCTTTGAGCGCTTCCTCAACCCCGAGCGCGTCAGCATGCCCGATATCGACATGGATTTCTGCTACGAGCGCCGTCAGGAAGTCATCAACTACGTAGCGCGCAAATACGGTCAGGATCAGGTCAGCCAGATCATCACGTTTGGCACCATGGCCGCCCGCGGCGTACTGCGTGATGTGGGCCGTGTGCTGGGCTACAGCTACAGTGAGTGCGACCGTCTGAGCAAAATGGTGCCCTCTGACCTTAACATGACGCTGGAAAAAGCGCTGCAGCTCAATCACGAGCTGAAAGCGCTCTACGATAATGAACCGCGTGTCAAACGCCTCATCGACCTGTCGATGCTGCTGGAGGGCATGCCGCGCCACAGCTCCACCCACGCAGCCGGCGTGCTCATCACGGGCGAGCCCGCGGTGCACTTTGTGCCGCTGCAGACCAATGACGACGTCATCACCACGCAGTTCCCCATGGGCGTCATCGGAAAGCTGGGTCTGCTCAAAATGGACTTCCTGGGTCTGCGCACGCTGACCGTTATCCGCGATGCCCTTGACCTCATGCGCGATCAGGGCACCGATATGAAGCCCGAGGATATCCCCCTGCACGATCCCGCCGTGTACCGCATGATCAGTCAGGGCGACACGGACGGCGTGTTCCAGCTGGAAGGCGGCGGCATGCGCTCCTTCCTCACCAACATGCAGCCCGAAACGTTTGAGGATATCATTGCCGCCATCAGCCTTTACCGTCCCGGTCCCATGGAAAGCATTCCGCGCTACATCGCGGGCAAACGCGACCCCGCCAGCGTGCATTACGATACGCCGCTGCTCAAGCCCATTCTGGACGTTACCTACGGCTGCATGGTATATCAGGAACAGGTCATGCAGATCGTGCGCGACCTGGCCGGCTACAGCTTCGGCCGCAGCGATCTGGTGCGCAGCGCCATGGCCAAGAAGAAAAAAGACGTCATGGCCAAGGAGCGTAAAAACTTCGTCTACGGTTCGGAGGAAGAGCATATCCCCGGCGCCGTCAAAAACGGCGTGCCTGCCGAGGTGGCGGAGCACATCTTTGACGAAATGACTGCCTTCGCCAGCTATGCCTTCAACAAGGCGCACGCCGCCTGCTACGCCGTTGTCGCTGTGCAGACCGCGTGGCTCAAGTATTATTATCCTGCCGAGTTCATGGCCGCCATGATGAACAGCGTGGTGGGCAACGCCTCCAAGATCGCGGCGTACATCCAGTACTGCCGTCAGAAGGGCATTCCCGTGCTGCCGCCCCACGTCAACCGCTCCATGCGCAAGTTCACCGTTGAAAAGAACAAGGACGGCGTCAAATGCGTGCGTATGGGCATGAGCGGCGTCAAAAACGTGGGCAATGCCGCCGTCGATGCCATCGTGGCACAGCGTGCCTCGGACGGGGCATACCGCTCCATTTACGATTTCTGCCGCCGCATCAACACCGAGGCGGTCAACAAGCGCGCCGTTGAATGCCTCATCAGCGCGGGCTGCTTCGATGGTCTCGGCGCCACACGCCTGCAGTGCGCGCACGTGTACATTGCCGCCATGGACGCCAACAGCGGCAGCCGCCGCGCCAACGTAGCCGGGCAGATCTCCCTGTTCGACATGGACGGTCCCGGCTCCGCCCTGCTTTCGATGGACACCTACCCCGATGTGGGCGAGTACCCGCCCCGCCAGCTCTTGGAAATGGAAAAGGAAATGACCGGTGTCTATGTCTCCGGTCACCCCCTCGACGAATACCGTCCCGTCCTCGATGGGCTTGAGACCACCACCGCGTGGATCGAAGCCCTCAAGGAACGTCCCGACAGCGGTCTGAGCGAGGACCGCAAGAGCGTCGTCATGGGCGGCATCCTGACCGAGATAAAATCCAAAGCCACCAAGAAGGGCTCCATGATGGGCTTTGTCACGCTGGAGGATTTGACCGGGCGCATCGAATGCCTCATCTTCCCCGCCGTGTGGGAGCGTGTGGGCAGCATCCTGTCACCCGATCTGCCCGTGCTGCTGACAGGCACGCTGTCGGTCCGTGACGAGGAAGATACCAAGCTGCTCGTCAACACCGTTGAGCCCCTGAGCACCACCATGCCCGTGCTCACGCCCGCGCCGCCGCCGCTTTCCCCCGCCGAAAGGGCACGGCTCGCCCCGGTGCGCTTTTTTGTCCGCCTGAAGCGGGAGCAGATGGCGCCGGTCGAAGCCGTCCTGCGCCGCATCCCCGGCGAAGTACCCGTGTACATGAACCTGCCCGAGGAGGGCATCACGCTGCTGGCGCCGCCCGAGGTCTGGTGTTCGAACCCCGAGGAGGCCAAAAAGGCGCTGTACGGCATCCTCGATGACAAGGATATGAAGGCGGTCGCAAAATGAGCAGCATGCAGGTCAATGTCAAACGCAACGCCGCGTGGGCGGTCGTTGTCAATGTATTGCAGATCATCGCCGTGCTGTCCGTCACCGCCCTCATCTTCTGGGAGCGCGGCGGTCTCGCCGCCTGGGGCTTGCTGGTCGCCTCGCTCATCGTCTCCTTCGGCGCCGTCATCGATATACGATAGGCCCGTGCCGCCGTCCGCAAGGCCGACGAAGCCGAAACGCTCAGCGCCATGGTGGCGCAGATGGATGAGCTCAACCGCGCCCTGCGTGCCCAGCGGCACGATTTTCTCAACCACCTGCAGGTGGTCTCCTCCCTCATCGAAATGCAGGAATACGGCGAAGCCGGCGATTACATCGACCGTGTCTCGGGCGATATCCGTCAGGTCAGCCGCTTCATGCGCACTGACCATCCCGCCATCAACGCGCTGCTGCGCGCCAAGCTTTCCGATTGTGAAAAAGCCGGCATCCTGACCGAGGTCACCGCCTCCGGCTCGTGGCAGACGCTGCCCCTCCCCGCGTGGGAGTTTTGCCGTGTACTGTCCAACCTGATCGACAACGCCATCGATGCCATGCGGGATACCGCCAACGGTCAATTGCACATCACCCTGCGGCAGGACCGCCGCGGCTGCTTCTTCTCGGTCTCCAACAACGGGCCGTGCATCCCCAAGGAATTCCTGCCCCGCATTTTTGAAGCCGGCATCTCCTCCCACGGTGAGGGACGCGGTATGGGGCTGTTCATCGTAAAAAGCACTCTGGAAAAATACGGCGGCACCGTGCTGGTCAGCAGCAATGAAAACCGCACCGTCTTTTCCGGCACATTGCCCTGCGCCGGAGGAAAGGAGAACCATGCCTAAAAAGCTTCGTGCGCTGGACCTGCTGCTGCAGCAGGGGCTGGTGGAAAACGAAAAGGATGCCACCGCCCGCATTCTGGCAGGGGAGGTCTATGCCGGCACCCGCCGGGTGCAAAGCAAGGCCGAAATGATCGATAAGGATACGGTCCTTCGCGTCAAGGGCGCGGGCAATCCCTATTTCTCCAAGGGCGGTCTCAAGCTGCAGGGCGCCATTCACGATTTCGGCATCACCGTCCGGGACCGCGTGTGCATCGATGCCGGTGCCTCCACCGGCGGCTTTACCGATTGTCTGGTGCGCCACGGCGCCGCTTTGGTCTATGCGGTCGATGTGGGCTATGGGCAATTGATGGGCGCCCTCCGTCAGGACCCGCATGTGGTCAATCTGGAAAAGACCAACATCTCCGATGAAAAGCTGCTCACCCTGTCACCCCGCCCCACGCTGGGCTCCGTCGACCTGAGCTACCTCTCCCTTCGTCTGGGCATTCCCGCCTTTGCCGAGGTGCTGCACCATGACGGCGAGCTGATGTGTCTGGTCAAGCCCCTCTTTGAAACCGAGGATACCGCCGCCCGCCGCTCCGGCGTGCTGAGCGACGATGCCTATCTGCCCATCCTGCGTGACCTCATCCGCGATATCAATCAGATGCCCTCCGCCGCCGTGCAAAACGTGACCTATTCCCCCGTGACCGGCAACACGGGCACAAGGGAGTTTTTCCTGCACGTGGTGTTGAGCACTGCCCCTCAAACCGCCCCCGATCTGGACCGTGCCGCCGCCGAAGCGGTGGAAAAGGTGCTGTCCCTCGATCTGTACGAAAAGAAAGAGTAAACACACATGTTCAAGCCGGATGAAAATGCCGAGCGCTTCGGCTCCCTCAGCATTGAAAACCTGTTTTTTACCGATTATCTGCCCATGGCGGGCGGCGATGCCGTGCGCGTCTATCTGTTTGCGCTCTACCGTTCCGCGCACCCGAAGGATGACTACAGCCTGACCGAAATGGCCAAAGAGCTGAGCCTTCCCGAAAGCGAGGTCGAATCCGCCCTGCGCTACTGGGAGCGCCGCCGTCTTTTGACCCGCATCAGCGACAGCCCGCTGCAATATGTCTGCCATTCGCCGCTGGAAACGGCCCTGACAGGCCGCGGCACGCTGCAGGTGGACAGCGATTATGTGGCCTTCTCTGAGGATGTGTATGCCCTTTTCGGCGACCGCCGCAAGATCAAGCCCTCCGAGATCGCCCTCGCCTACGACTGGACACAGGATTTTTCCATTCCTTCCGCCACGGTATTGATGTACCTGTCCGACTGTATTGCCCGCCGCGGCATCCTTTTCTCCTTCAAATCGGCACAGACCGATCTGGCACGCATGGTCAGCGACGGTGTCAAAAGCGTGGAAGACGCGGAGGAATACTTCCGCCATTCCCGTCAGGTGGAGGACGGCGCCCGCGCCGTGCTGCGCCGCTTCGGCCGCCGCACCGTGCCCAGCCGTGATGAAATGGACCTGTACCGCAAGTGGCTGGATGAGTGGCACTTTACCCCCGACGCCATTCAGGAAGCCTGCACCGAGACCACCAAGGGCGAGCCCTCCTTTGCCTATCTGGATGGCATATTGAAGGGTCTTATGACCCGCGCCGCGCAGAAAAACACCCCCGTCCGCACAGGTGAGGAGGTACGAGCCGAGCTCAAGGGCGATGAACAGCTCAAGGAGTTTGCCCACGCGCTGGGCATGCGCTCCTCCGCCGCGCTGTCCGCCACATGGCGTCGCCTGTGCGAAAGCTACGATGCCGCCCTCGTGCTGTTTGCCGCCTCCGAGGCGCACCGCACCGGCGGCAATCTGGAAACGTGCGAGCGCTATCTGGAGACCTACCGCCGTCTGGGGCTTGCCACCCGTCCCGAAGCCGAGCAGTATATGCAGGCCGCCCGCGCCGACAACGCTGTGCTCTACCGGCTGTTTGAAGCCTGCGGTCACACCGGCAAGCCCACCGCCCCCGACCGCGAGCTGCTGCACCGCTGGCAGGATTGGGGCTTTACGGAAGAGATGCTGCTGCTGGCCGCCGCCGAATCCCGCGGGGCCGAAACCAAGGTGCCCTACATCAACAAAGTGCTGGAAAGCTGGCACAATGACGGCATCCTGACCCCTGCCGAGGTCGCCTCCCGCCGCTCCGCCCGTCCGCGCCCCGCTGCGGCAGGCAACGGCGTCAAGCAGGTCTCCGCCCAGCAGTACACGCAGCGGGAATACACCGAGAGCGAGTTGAGCGATCTGGACTTTGACATCTTTGAGGAGGCACGCAAGCAGCATGGATGAGCGAATTCTGAACGATGTGCTGAATGAGTTAGCGCAGCGCCGCGAGCGCAATGAAGCGGAGCAGGACCGCCGCCGTGCGGAGGTCTATACCGCCTGCCCCGAGGTTCAGCGTTTGGCGGAGGAACGCCGCCGCGCCGTCATGACGGGCGTGCTGAGTGCCTTCACCGCCCCCGCTCAGCCGGAGCTGGTCTCCCGTGTGGAAAAATGGAACCGCGACATCCGCCTCGCCCTGACCGCGGGCGGCTATGACGAAAACTATCTCGACCCCATCTTCACCTGCCCCCTCTGCGAGGATACGGGCTGGGTGGGCAGCGGCAAAAAGAGCCTGTGCAGCTGCGCCCGCGCGCTGTATGCCGCCCGCTCGGGGCGTGAGAGCGCCGCGGAGGAAAGCGGCACCTTCGAAGCCTTCGACCTGAGCATTTTCCCTGATACACCCCTGCCCGGTCGTGACATTTCCCAGCGTCAGCTGATGAGCGCCATCTGCAGCCGCTGCCGTGATTATGCCGATACCCTGCCCGCCCCCGAGCGCCGCACGCTGCTTTTGTACGGCGGAAGCGGTCTGGGCAAAACCTACCTGATGCAGTGCATTGCCAAACGTGCCGCCGAAAAAAGCGTGCCCGCGCTCTTTGTGACCGCCAGCCGCTTCATCCGCGCCGCACGCGATTCCATCTTTTCCCGCAATAGTGAAGAGCTGGACGCCATCACCGATACGCCGCTGCTGCTGCTGGACGATTTGGGCACCGAGCCGCTCATTGAGGGCATCACCGTGGAGCAATTGTTTGTACTCATCAACGAGCGCCAGTCCCGCCGCCTGTGCACCGTCATTTCCACCAACCTTACCATGGAGGATATTCAGCGCCGCTATACCGAGCGTGTGCTGTCCCGTCTGGCGGACCGCCGCAACTGCATGCTGCTGCACTTTGAGGGACGGGATGTCCGTCTCCTGAATCGCTGAATCCTACCGAGGTGACCGATGAAAAAGCTTTCCTGTCTGCTGCTGGCGCTGCTCCTGCTCTTTTCCTGCGCGCTGGCTGAAAGCAGCTACCGCGGCTCCCTGTTTACCCTGCGCTGGGCGGACGGCGCCTATCAGATGGACACTACCACCTACCGCGGGCAAAGCCGCAACGGCTACGAGTGGCTGTTCATGCTCTACAATGACCGGGCGATGGTGGACGTCTCCCTGATGGCTTCCCCCGATGTGCTTGAAGCGCACTTTGGCGAGCCGCTGACCGCCAATGGCACCTTCACCGCCGCCGGGCTCTCTTTTTCGCTCTACTCGCTGCGGGATGGCGTCTGTGCCGCCGCTCCTCTCGGGCAAAAACTGCTCTGCTTTGAATTGTATGAGGTCGCTCCGGGCGGCAGCGCCATGAGCCTGCTGACAAGCCTGCTCTCCGGCCTCAGCCTGCCGTAAAAAAGGCAAAACTTTTTTGCACGACCGCAACAAAACGGAAAGGTACTTCGTTATTATGAGTGAGGAAAAAATGCTGGATTTATCGCTCCTCAGCGATGAAGAATTCAGCGCCGCGTTCGATGACCTCTACACGCGCTATGCCGATGATGTCATCCGCGTCTGTTACTTTTATCTGGCGGACCGCGGCAAGGCGGAGGATGTGTGCCATGACGCTTTCATGTCGCTCTACCTCAATCGCCCCGCCCTCATCCCCGGCAAGGAAAAGGGGTGGCTGCTCAAGGTGGCCATGAACCGCTGCCGTGACATCTGGCGCTCCTCATGGGCGCGCCGTATGGTGCTGGGCAGCCCGGTGTTTGAGCTGATTCCCGGCCCCGATACGCTGGGAAAGCGGTTGGAAAACGCCGCTATCCTGACCGCTGTGCACAACCTGCCGGCGGATTACCGCGAAGTCATATTGCTTTATTACTATCAGGGCCTTGGCATCCGCGAAATTGCCGAGGTGCTGAACTTGCCGGAAGGCACCATTTCCTCACGGCTGGCGCGCGGACGCAGCCGCCTTGAAAAAGTTTTGAAGGATGAAGAAGGAGGCGATTGGGCGTGAACAGACTGGAAGATCTGCCGCAGATTGCCAATAAAGCCATGAGCGGTCTTCACGCCGATGAGACCCTCAAAAACGAGATCATTGCAAACGCCGAAGCGCTGCGCCGGGGCGAAAGGGTCATTCCCCGCAGCACCGCCTGGCAGGAGACCGAGCAGCAGCAGGCGCGCCGCCGCCGTTTGCAGCCCGTCAAACGTGTGGCCGCCATGGCCGCCTGCGGCGCCTTTGTGCTGGGGCTGCTGGTCGGCATGCCGCTCCGTTTGTCCAAACCCGTGGACCGTCAGGTCAATGATGCGCCCGCACCGCGGATGGCTGCCGCTGTCCTCAACGAGGAAAGCACCGGCGTGCTGACCATTCAGACTGCCGGCAGTGCCCCCGTTGAACTGGAAGACACCATGGACATGGCTTTCACCATGGCCCGCAGCGTGCCTGTCAACGGCATCACCATCATTCCTTCCGAGCATCCCGCCTACCGCGGCCTCTGGGCTGCGGCAGAAGGCGCCAATTATCCTCTGGTGCGTGTTTCGGGCTGCTATTACCGCCTGCTG
This sequence comes from Clostridia bacterium, assembly GCA_024404275.1. Taxonomy (GTDB): domain Bacteria; phylum Bacillota; class Clostridia; order Christensenellales; family Aristaeellaceae; genus SFMI01. The sequence goes on from JAKSQG010000011.1 coordinate 9,271, forward strand.
ACCGCCCCGACGGCCATCGGCAGCGACCTGCTGGGCGAATCCCTCGGCACCGTTGCCGAATACACCGCCGAGCCCGCGCTTTCCTCTGCCGCCATCGTCAGCAACACCGCCGCCGAAGGTGCCGAGGTATACGCCGTCAAGGACATGAAGAGCGCCATGATTGCCTGCCGTGTGGGCGATGAGCTGCGTGTGTTCCAGCGCGTTTCCTACGGCTCTCAGGCCATTCAGAGCGGCGAAAAGCTGGACAGCACCCTCAAGGCTTCCACCGTCACCGCCATGGAGCTGACCGGTGTGGGCACTGTGACCGACGCCGACAAGGCGCGTGAACTGTACAGCCTGCTGACAAAAAACGCCGTCATGTCCCGTCCCGCTGTTTCCGAAACGGATTCCGTGCTGCTGCTGCAGCTGGAAAACGGTCTGACGCTGCAATTGTGCGTGCGGGACACCGCCGTCATGGCCTGCGGTACCTGGAACTGCCCCGAGTTTTTTGAGGCATTCACCGCCGCCGTGCAGTAACAAAACGATATCCCATGGGGAGAGGTACGCTTTTCGAACATGAAAAGCCCGCCTCTCCCCTTTTGCTGCTTTCATGAGGCAGGCATCCAATCTCCGATTGAAAGCCTGCCGTCTTTATTGTATAATAGAACCGCTTTTTTGTTCCTTCACTGCTTTTTCTTTTGGAAAGGACACGCCATGCATCATCGTCAGTTTCTGATCGGGCATCCGCTGGGGCACAGCTGGAGTCCGGCTTTGCACACCGCACTGGGCTGCGCAGATTATGCCCTGAAGGATCTTTTGCCCGAAGAGCTGGAGGGCTGGATGCACTCCGCCGAATGGGACGGCTGCAACGTCACCATCCCCTACAAGCAGGCAGTCATGCCTTACTGCGCCGAGCTTTCCGAAACCGCCCGCCGCATCGGCAGCGTCAACACGCTGGTACGCCGTGCGGACGGCAGCATTTACGGCGATAACACCGATATTTTCGGCTTTGAAGCCATGGCTGCAAGAGCCGGCATCACCTTCCATGGCAAAAAAGCACTGGTTCTGGGCAGCGGCGGTACCTCCCACACGGTCTGTGACGCTGTCCTGCGCGCCGGCGGCACACCGGTGGTCATCAGCCGCAGCGGAGAAAACAACTATGACAACATTCTGGAAAAGCACGCCGATGCCGACCTGATCCTCAACACCACGCCGGTGGGCATGTGGCCGCACATCGCAGAGCAGCCCGTTGATCTTTGCGGCTTTCAGCATCTGAGCGGCGTACTGGATGTGGTCTACAATCCCCCGCGCACCCGCCTCCTGCTGCAGGCTGAAAAGCTGGGCATTCCCTGTGCCGGCGGTCTGTATATGCTGTGCGGTCAGGCCGCCAAGGCGCATGAGCTCTGGACGGGCGAAGCAGCCGACCGGGAGACGATCGACAAGATGTATGCCGATATCCTGAATCAGCACCGCAATGTGGTGCTCATCGGCATGCCGGGCTGCGGCAAGAGCACCATCGGCCGCCTGCTTGGCGAAGCGCTGAACCTGCCCTTCCTGGACGCTGATGCCGAGATCGTCAAAAAGATCGGCACCGATATCCCCTCCTTCTTCCAAGCGCAGGGTGAAGCCGCCTTCCGCGATGTGGAAGCCGAGGTGATCAAGGAGCTGATGACGACAGGCGGCAGGGTCATCGCCACGGGCGGCGGCGCCATCCTGCGGCAGGAGAACCGCGACCTCATCCGCGGCTTCGGCCGTGTCATCCGTCTGGCACGCCCTCTTGCCGATCTTGCTACCAAGGGACGCCCCGTCACGCAGCAAAAGGGGGTTGAAGCCATCGCCAAAGAGCGCGAGCCCTTCTATGCCGAATGCGCCGACATCACCTTTGAAAACACCTGCCCCAAAGAAGAAACGCTCCAATCCCTGCTGTGCCTGCTGAAAAACTGATTTCTGCAGCAAAGAGTTTTTAAAATTTCATTTCCGTTCTTAACCGCATTTCCGTTCTTTTCGGATGGAAATGCGTTTTTTGTTTGCTTCAAACGCCCATCCGTTTGCAAAAAGACATATTTTATCGTCGTTTTCGCCGTTTTTGTCCGATACACATCCCGACTTTTTGCACAATATGGTAATAATTTTATGTATACTTGCATATCCGTGCACGTACAATCAAAATACAATATTAATTTGAATTTTTTTAATTTTATTCTTGCATTTTGGATTCTGTTGTGATAAACTACTCACAACTCCCGCAGAGAAGGGTTCCTTCCCCTCTTTCGCGGAAGCGCATTAACATTCATCATGCCGACAAAGACGCCGGTTTGCAATTTGCACCGGCTCTTTCTGTCATACTCAAGGAGGGATCCCTTTGATCAGCGTTAACGGTCTGCACAAAAGCTTCGGCAATCTGGAAGTTTTGAAAGGCATTGACCTTTAGGTCAAGAAGGGTGAAAAGCTCGTCATCATCGGGCCCAGCGGCTCGGGCAAGAGCACGCTCATCCGCTGCATGAACGGTCTGGAGGAAGCCACCGACGGCACCGTCTCGGTAGACGGTCACGAAATGACCAAGAAGGACCGCGCCAAGCTGAACCGGGAGTACTCCTCCATGGTGTTCCAGCAGTTCAACCTGTACCCGCATCTGTCGGTACTGGGCAACCTGACCCTGGCCCCCACCAAGCTCAAAAAGATGCCCAAAAAGGAAGCCGAAGAGCTGGCCATGGAAAATCTGGAGCGTGTCGGTCTGGCGCACAAGGCGCACGTGCTGCCCACCACCCTGTCGGGCGGACAGCAGCAGCGCATTGCCATCGCCCGCGCCCTTACGATGAAGAACCCCATCATTTATTTTGACGAACCCACCAGCGCACTCGACCCCGAAATGGTCAAGGAAGTGCTGGACATCATGGTGGAGCTCGGCAAGGAAGACATCACCATGGTCACCGTCACCCATGAGATGGGCTTTGCCCGTGAGGTTGCCGACCGTGTCGTCTTCTGCGACGGCGGCAAGATTATTGAAGAAGGCACCCCCGAACATTTCTTTACCAGCCCCAAGGAAGAACGCACGCAGGCCTTTTTGAGCAAGATCCTGCGCTGAAACCGATCGCATGCCGCCAAAGCGGCTGACGATATCCAACAAAAATCAAGGAGGAAATGATTTATGAAAAAGCTGTTTTGTCTGGTTCTGTCCCTCGTGCTGGCGCTGTCCGCCGCTTCCGCCCTGGCTGACACCTTCCGTGTCGGCGTCAAGCAGGATGTTTACGGCTTCGGCTATCTGGATGAAATGACCGGCACCTACACCGGCATGGAAATCGAGCTGGGCGCCCTGCTGGCCGATGCCCTGGGCTATGATGACATCGAATACACCACCGTCACCGCCGCTACCCGCGGTCAGATGCTGGACAACGACGAGCTGGACTGCGTCATTGCCACCTTCACCATTAAGGAAGAGCGCAAGCTGAGCTGGGACTTCTCCACTCCCTACTACACCGACGCTGTCACCGTGCTGGTCGAGACCGACAGCGGCATCGTTGACCTGAGCGGTCTGGTGGGCAAGGTCGTCGGCGTTTCCTCCGGCTCCACCTCCGCCAAGGCTCTGGCGACCGCCATGGCCGAAGCGGGTCTGATCCCCGCCTTTGACGCCTCCGCCTTCGATATCAGCACCTTCAGTGCCGGCGTCTCCTTCAAGCAGTTTGACGATTATCCTGCCATCTCCATCGCCCTGTCCGCCCACGATATCGACGCCTTCTGCGTGGATAAGTCCATCCTCGCCAACTACAAGACCGCGGACCGCAGCTTCATCGCCGACAGCTTCTCTCCCCAGGATTACGGTGTCGCCACCAAGAAGGGTTCCGACCTGTCCGCCAAGGTGGAAGAGCTGGTCTGCGGCTGGCTGGAAGACGGCACCATCGCCGGTCTGATCGAGGAATGGGGCCTGTAATCCCCTTGCACATCATCGGGGCGCGCGGCTCAACACCACGCGCCCCTTTTCCCCTGTAAATCACTTTTTCGGATGGTATTTTATTCATGGGAACGATATTTGACGCGTCCTGCTGGGCCATTGTGTGGAAATACCGTGCCACCTTTGTCAACGGCTTTCTCAACACGCTGCTGACCGCCGCCGCCGGCCTTGTGCTGGCGCTGGTGTTGGGCGTGGTCATCGGCCTTTGCTCCACCGGCGAAAAAAAGTTCTTGCGTATCCTTGCCCGGATCTATGTGGAATTTTTCCAGAACACGCCGGTCATTTTGCAGGTGTGTTTTTTGTACTACGCGCTGGCGTATTCCGGTGTGCGCGTTTCGGTGGTCACGGTCGGCATCATCTCGCTGGGCGTCTATACGGGCGCTTACATGGCCGAGGTCATCCGTGCCGGCATTACCGCCATCCCCACGGGACAGTTTGACGCCGCTCTGTCGCAGGGCTTTGACCGTCTGCAGACCATGCGCCTCATCATCCTGCCGCAGACCGTCAAAATTATCCTGCCCCCCATGGTCAACCAGATGGCCAACCTGATCAAAAATACCTCCTGCCTGTTCATCATCGGCGGTGCCGACCTGATCGCCACCACCTACAACTTTGTCACCGGTGAATCCACCGGCGGCGCCTACGGCCCGGCCTATCTGGTGGGCGGTCTGCTCTTCTTCTGCATGTGCTATCCGCTGTCCCTCATGGCCAGCAAATGGGAGGCGCACCTCAAGCAGAAGAGCGTGCAGACCAATGACGATAAGAAGGAGGTGACCGCCTGATGTCCGACCTGATGACGCAATTGCAGGGCAGCCTCATGATGCTCGGCAACAGCAATGTGCAGGTGTATCTGCTCAAGGGCACCGCCTTCACGCTGGGCATTTCGCTGATCACCATCCTCATCAGCGTCTTTATCGGCGCGCTGCTGGCCCTTGCCCGCAACTACTGCACCTCCGGTCCCTCGCGGCTGGTACGCCGCTTTTCCATCATCTACATTGAATTGTTCCGCAACACGCCCCTGATGCTGTGGGTCTTTGCCGGCTTTGTGCTGTGCCCCGCCCCCACCTTCAGCAAAGCCTTTGCCACGGCGCTGGGCTTCACCTCGGTCGCTTCTGTCAAGACGCTGTTCAAGGCCATCGTGTCGCTCACGCTGTTCACCTCTGCCGTCATGGCAGAGATCATCCGCGGCGGTCTCAACGCCGTTCCCATGGGACAGTTTGAAGCCGCACGCTCGCAGGGCTTCGGCATGGCACGCACCATGGGCTTCATCGTGCTGCCGCAGGCCTTCCGCCACATCGTCCCTACGATGCTCAGCCAGATGATCACCACCATCAAGGATTCCAGCTACATGTCCGGTCTGGTCACCATCGAGCTGATGGGCTGCACCAAGCTGCTCATCTCCAAAGCCAACAGCTACAACGGCACCTGGGTCGACCGTTTTGACCGCGGCACCATTCATGTCACCGATGTGTTTGTGCTCTTCGGCGCCGCCTTCCTCATCTACTTTATCATCAACTTCAGTCTTTCCTGCGCGGTACGCGCCATCAAAAACCGCAAGACCCGCCCCGCAGCCTGAGTTGCCTTCCCGCGGCCGATTTGTTCGGCCGCTTTTTTCTCCCTTCCGGCAGCAAATAGCCCCCTTAAGCATATACATTGCAGCGGCAAACTGCCCTCCTTCTTGACAAAAAACCTTTTTCCCGATACGATAGAGAAGGAAAAACCATTCCCGGAGGAAAACGAATGAATCCCATTACCTACGAAGAACTGCAGGCCAATCAGGCCGTTCACACCTACATCGCCATGGAGGACGAGGGGCTTTCCGCCCTCGGCTATACCGAGCACAGCTTTGCCCATGTCACACAGGTGGCAGAACGCGCCGGCTACATTCTTGAAACTCTCGGCTACCCAGAGCGCACGGTGGAGCTGGTCAAGATCGCCAGCTACCTGCACGATATCGGCAACATCGTCAACCGCGTCAATCACAGCCAGAGCGGCGCCATCATGGCGTTTTCGCTGCTGTCCGGCATGAATATGCCGCCCGAGGAGATCACCCCCATCATCATGGCCATCGGCAACCACGATGAGGGCACCGGTCAGCCGGTCAGCGCCCTCGCCGCCGCGCTCATTCTGGCGGACAAATCCGATGTGCGCCGCAGCCGCGTGCGCAACACCGACAAGACCACCTTTGACATCCACGACCGTGTCAATTACTCCGTCCTCAAATCCGAGCTCAAGATCAACGAGGCGCACACGCTCATCAAGCTGAAGCTGAAGGTCGACACTCAGTACGGCTCCGTCATGGATTATTTCAGCATTTTTATGGAGCGCATGATGCTCTGCCGCAAAGCCGCCCAGACGCTGGGTCTGGACTTCAAACTGATGATGAACGAACAGCAGATGATATAAAAAATGCCCCTGACCGTATCAAAACGGCCGGGGGTTATTCATTTGTGCATGATACGCAGCCTGCGCAGACGGCTGAGCAATTTCAGCACCTTGGGGCGGAACGCCCGGTAGAGACCGTCATATCCACGGAAGGGAAGGATCATCCATGCCCATCGGTTCTGCCGTTTCAGGCGTTCCCTGCAGGTGTCGATCAGCGCTTTCTCCGCTCCGATGGCTTCCATGGCACAGATACAGCCGATGCATACCACCGTATATTTCTGCCGGAATTTTCGCTTCACCCGCGCGCTGCCATGAAGCCTGAACCATTCTCCCTGCTCCTACAACGCGTCCAGGGCGTCAAGCCGCTTCACGCTCCAGGCGGAGTTGGTGATGCTGCCCGGGCGTACATAATACGCATAAATCGGACAGTCGATGAGCGCCACCTTGTCATAGCCAAACATCAGCTTCCAGAGGATAAACTCATCCTCGTACAGCCTTCCCTCGGGAAAGCGCAGCGCCGCAAACGCCTTTGCGCGGAAGAGCTTGCCCCACGCGACCGTAAACATGGTCACATGCCTGCAATACAGCTCCTCCGGCATCACCAAACGGGCCTCTGACGGGGCAAAGAAATCCATGGGGATTTCCTCGTCCGTCGTGATAAAACGCCCCACAGCGGCATCACAGCCGTCCTGTGCCATCGCCTGCACCAGCAGTTCCAGATAGCGGGAATATACCCAGTCATCGCTGTCAATAAAGGTGATAAATTCGCAGCCCCGCCGCAGCGCTTCCTCAATGCCGGTGTTTCTTGCCGCCGACAGCCCCCTATTGGGCTGATGCATCACCTGCACCCGGGGGTCAGCGGCGGCAGCGGCTTCGCACATCAAGGGGCTGCTGTCCGTGCTTCCGTCATCCACCAACAGCAGCACAAAATCCCGGAAGGATTGGCTCAGAATGCTGTCCACGCAGCGCTTCAGATATTTTTCGGTGTTATATACCGGCACGATCACCGCGACCGACATGCTTTGCTTCCTCCCTTCCTTCCGTTTTCGGCTTTCGTCTTTATCATGATATCATTCTTCGCACCGGCTGTACAGTTCTTTTTGTCAACCAAAAATCCCCGCGGCCGTTGATAGCCGTGGGGATTGCTTTCTTTGCGTCAGATTTCGATCTTCGGCTCTTTCTCGTTGCGGCGATAGATGCTGAAGCGGCGGCCGATGCACTGCACCGGACTGGCACCCAGCCTGTCGCACAGGATGCCGCAGGCTTCACGGGCATCCAGCGGGGCATTCTCGCCCAAAGAGCACTTGATCAGTTCACGCGCCTGCAGCGCGTCATACGCCTCCTTGATGGTGGCGTCGGTCACGCCCTCCTTGCCGATGTACAAAACCGGCTGCAGGGTGTTGACCATGGCACGCAGAGCAGCGCGCTGTTTGGAGGTCAGTTCCATTCGTTCTCCTTATTCGGCGTCAAAGTTGACAATGGCAGCAAAATCAGCCGCCTTCAGGGAGGCACCGCCGATGAGGCCGCCGTCGATCTCGGGCTGAGCCATCAGGCCCTTGACGTTGGAGGGCTTCATGCTGCCGCCGTACTGGATGCGCACCTTGTCGGCCACGCGCTTGCCATACTGGCGGGCAATAGCGGCACGGATGACACCGATGGTCTCGTTGGCCTGCTCATCGGTCGCGGTCTTGCCGGTGCCGATGGCCCACACGGGCTCGTAGGCGATAACGACCTTCTTGACCTCTTCGGCATCCATGCCGACCAGGGCAGTCAGGGTCTGATATTCCACCAGGGTGTTGGTGTAGCCGCCTTCACGCTGCGCCAGGTTTTCGCCCACGCAGATGATGGGGATGATGCCGTTGCGGATGGCAGCGACGGCGCGCTTGTTGACGCACTCATCGGTCTCGCCAAAGTACTGACGGCGCTCGCTGTGGCCCAGCACGACATAGTCGATCTTGCAGGCCTTGAGCATGGCGGCGGAAAGCTCGCCGGTGTAGGCGCCGCTCTCGGCCCAGTGCATGTTCTGCACACCCACCTTGATCTTGCTGCCGCGCACGGCCTTGACCGCCTCAACGGCGTCCAGAGCGGGCACGCAGACGACCACGGTGTTCTTGCTGTCCTTCACGAGGGGCTTCAGCTCTTCGATCAGGGCCTTGGTCTCCTCGGGGGTCTTGTTCATTTTCCAGTTACCGGCAATGATGGGAGTACGCATATCTGTTTTCTCTCCTGTATTCAGTCCGGCCGCCGGATGCCCGAAGGCATCCGGAAGCCTGTCAGATGATTATTCCTTGTCGTTCAGAGCGGCAACGCCGGGCAGGGTCTTGCCCTCCAGGAATTCCAGAGAAGCACCGCCGCCGGTGGAGATGTGGTTGATCTTGTCAGCAAAGCCCAGCTGGGTCACAGCAGCAGCGCTGTCGCCGCCGCCCACGATGGTCACGGCGTCGCTGTCCGCCATGGCCTGAGCCACGGCGATGGTGCCCTTGGCGAAGTTTTCAAACTCGAACACGCCCATGGGGCCGTTCCAGACCACGGTCTTGGCGGTCTTGACGGTCTCGGCGAACAGCTCGCAGGTCTTGGGACCAATGTCCATGCCCTGCCAGCCCTCGGGGATCTTGCCGGCATCCACGATCTGGGTGTTGGCGTTGTTGTCAAAGTTGTCGGCGATCACGGTATCGATGGGCAGCAGGAACTTGACGCCCTTGGCCGCGGCCTTGTCCATGATCTCCTTGGCCAGCTCGACCTTGTCTTCCTCCAGCAGGCTGGCGCCGATTTCGCCGCCCTGCGCCTTGGAGAAGGTGTAGGCCATGCCGCCGCCGATGATGAGGGCATCCACCTTGTCGATCAGGTTGGTGATGACACCGATCTTGGTGGAAACCTTGGCGCCGCCCAGGATGGCGACGAAGGGACGGCCGGGGTTCTCCAGAGCGCCGCCCATGAACTTGAGCTCTTTCTCGATCAGATAGCCGGACACAGCGGGCAGATAATCGGCCACGCCGGCGGTGGAGGCATGAGCGCGGTGAGCGGTACCGAAAGCGTCATTGACGTACAGTTCCGCCATATCGGCCAGAGCCTTGGCAAAAGCGGGATCGTTCTTTTCTTCTTCAGCATGGAAACGCAGGTTTTCCAGCAGCATGACCTCGCCGGGCTTGAGGGCAGCGGCCTTGGCCTTGGCATCCTCGCCGATGACGTCCTTGGCCATGATGACTTCCTGACCCAGCAGCTCGCTCAGGCGGGCAGCCACAGGAGCCAGAGACAGCTTCTTGATGTCCTTGGCGGCCTTTTCCAGCGCCTTGGCGGTGGCTTCAGCCTGCTCCTCGGCGGGCAGGGCTTCGATCTTGGCCTTTTCCTTCTTGTTGAGCTTCAGCTTGTCGTTAAGCACATTGTGGGGCTTGCCCATGTGAGAGCAAAGAATAAGCGCGGCGCCGTTCTTCAGCAGGTACTGAATGGTGGGCAGAGCGCCGATAATACGGTTTTCATCGGTAATCTTGGTACCGGTCTCCTTGTCCATGGGAACGTTGAAGTCCACGCGGACGATGACCTTTTTGCCCTGAACGTTTACATCTTCAATGGTCTTCTTGCTCATTTGAATATACATCCTTTCACGGAATTTCCGCCTTGACGGATGCCGCGGAAACAAACCCGCAGCATTTTCATTATATATCATATTTTCACCCTTTTCAAGCCGATTTTTACAAAAAACCGTCAAAAACAGCCCTTTTTGAAACGCAAGCGGTACAAAAAGAAACGGCTTTTGACAAAAAGCCGTTTCAAAATATGTTTTATTCTTTTCAGGCTTTGATCAGGCGCAGACGGATAACGCCGTCGATCGCGCCCAGCTCGTCCGCCAGGCTCTGGGGCACGGGCGTGTTGAAATCAAAAATGGTATAGGCCACGTTGTCGCGGCTCTTGTTGACCAGGTTTTCGATGTTGAGACCGGAGGCGGAGATCTTCTCCGTCATCAGACCCAGCATACCCACCTTGTTGGCGTGGATGACGGCAATGCGGTCGCCCTCCGCACGGGCAAAGGCCACATTGGGCAGGTTGACGGAGTTGGTGATGTTGCCGTTTTCCAGATAATCAATGGTCTGACGGGCGGCCATCACGGAGCAGTTTTCATCCGCTTCGGGGGTACCGGCGCCCAGATGGGGCGTAAAGACCACAGACTTGTGACGCATCTCGCGGGGCGTGGGGAAGTCCGTCGCCATGGCGCGGATCTTGCCGCTGTCCAGCGCATCACACACGGCATCGTTATCCAGAATGGGACCGCGGGCGTAGTTGATCAGGTACACGCCATCCTTCATCTTCTCGATCTCGCGGGCGGAAATGAAATTCTTGGTATCGGCATTGAGGGGAATATGCACCGTGATGATGTCGCTCTCCTCCAGCAGCGTGTCCAGATCGGGCACCAGACGTACATATTCCTTCAGCTCCTGCACGCGGGCATGCGGCAGGTAGGGGTCATAGCCGATGACCTTCATGCCCAGATCCACCGAGGCACGCGCCATGCGGCCGCCGATGGCGCCCAGACCGATGATGCCGATCGTCTTGCCCATGAGCTCGGGGCCGCGGTACACTTCCTTGCCCTTTTCCACCGTTTTGCCGGCGTCGCTTTCCTCCACGGGCAGGTTCTTGACCCACTCCATGGCCTGGAAGCCGTTGCGCATGGCCATGATCATGCCGGCAATGGTCAGCTCCTTGACGGCGTTGGCGTTGCCGCCGGGGCAGTTGAACACACAGATGCCGTTCTCGGTGCAGCGATCCACCGGGATGGTGTTGACGCCCGCGCCGATGCGCACGATGGACTGCAGCTTGCTGCCAAACTCGATGCCGTGCAGCGGCGTGGAATGCACCAGAATGCCGTCGGGATTTTCGGCATCGTTGGTCAGCACATACTTTTTATCATCAAATTCATTGCGGCCGGCCTGGGCCACGGTGTCATACGTTTTGATCTGATACATGGGTCAAATCCCCCTTTTTTCTTTTTCAAACTGCTTCATGGTATCGATGAGCAGCTGCACGCCTTCCATCGGCATGCCATTGTACAGGCTGGCACGGCAGCCGCCCACCACGCGGTGTCCCTTCAGGTTGATCATGCCCTTCTGCTTGGCCAGTGCCAGAAAATCGGCTGTATCCTGCGCAGTAGGCAGTGTGAAGGTCACGTTCATGATGGATCGGTCTTCCTTTGCCACAGGGTTGCGGAACAGAACGGAATTGTCGATAAAATCATACAGCGCGCCGGATTTTTCGCGGTTGACAGCTTCCAACGCCTTGACGCCGCCCATCTTTTCAACCCACTCGTACATCAGCCCCGCCATATAAATAGAAAAAGTCGGCGGGGTGTTGTACATGGAGTCGTTATCGGCCGCCACCTTGTAGCGCAGCATGACGGGCACCACGGGGTCGATCTCTCTTTCGAGCAGGTCCTTGCGGAGGATGACCACCGCCAGACCCGCGGGTCCCATGTTCTTCTGCGCGCCCGCATAGATGAGCGCGTAATCCGGCACATCGATCCACCGACCCAGAATAGCACTGGACCAGTCCGCCACCAACGGCACAAGGCTCTTTTCGCCGTTCGTCCCCGGCAGCACCTCGGTGGGCAGCTTGCTTCTCAGATCATTATAACAGGTGCCGAAGATGGTGTTATTGCCCGTAATGTGCAAAAACTTCGCGTTTTCAGGCAGCTTTTCCACCGCGGGAATGAAGCTGAACGCCGCCTCCTTGGAGCTGGAGACCGCCACGGCATTGCCCCAGCGGGCACCCTCATCACGCGCCTTGCCGGCAAACTGACCGGTAACGGCATACGCCATGGTCTCGCCCTGATGCGCCAGATTCATGGCCGTCATGGAAAACTGGGTGGTAGCACCGCCCTGCAGGAACAGGATTTCGTAATCCTGCGGAATGCTCATGATGCGCCGGAGCGTATCCTTGGTATTGTGCAGGATCTGTTCAAAGGCCGGGGTGCGGTGGCTCATTTCCATCACAGAGCAGCCCGCGCCGGGATAACAAAGCAGCTGCTCCTGTGCTTTTTTCAGCACCTCAACGGGCATCTGACTGGGTCCGGCGGAAAAATTATAGACTCGCTCTTCCAAAGCATTCGCCTCCATCCTGCTGAAAAACGGACCGGAACGCCGCCCGATCCGTTGTGCTGAACCTGTAATTGCAGATTATCGCTCATTATAACCTCTATATAAAATCGCGTCAAGCCCACCGCCGCCCTCCCCGGGCATAAAAGCAAAAAACATACAATTCATTGAAAATTTCAAGCTGTTTAC
>JAKSQG010000110.1 GCA_024404275.1 Clostridia bacterium
GATGCCGCCTGTTTCCAGACGGAGTGACATCAGGGCGTTGATCAGCGTGCTTTTGCCCACGCCGCTCTGCCCGGCCAGACACACGGTCTCTCCCGGCAGCAGGGCGCGGATGGCATCCAGACCTTCGCCGTTTGCCGCGGAAGCCCGCAGCACCGTGACACCGGCGGAGCGGTAATCCTCCTTGGCGGTCTCATACAGCGCTTCGTTCAGATCGCTTTTGTTGACGATCAGTGCCGCCTTCATGTTTTGTGACACGGCGGTCAGCAGCAGCTTATCGACCAGCAGCCAGTCGGGCGCGGGGGAGGGGCAAAGCACGATCAGCATCAGGGTGATGTTGGCGCACGGTGGACGGATAAGGGTGGAAACACGGGGCAGGATCTCCTCCAGCCAGCCATGCTCCTCCCCTTCGCCGGGAGTAAAAAGCACGCGGTCTCCCACGGTGGGGGTGATCTTTTCGTGACGGAATTTTTTCTTGGCACGCAGCACGTGGCATTGACCTGCTTCGTCACGCACGGTATACAGGCCTCCGCGGCCTTCGATGATCTGACCCTTCTCCATCAGGGGGTTCCTCCCATGTCGGGGGAGGCGGTCGCCTCGGGAGCTTCCACATACACAAGCAGCGTGATGGTGCTGTCATACAGCACACGCTCACCGGCACGGGGAGACTGGGAGACCACAGTGCCCACCTGTGACGGATCGGCGGCGGGGTATTCGATGATCTCAATGTTGTCAAAGCCCGCATCCGTTGCCAGCAGCAGCGCGGCGGAACGGGTCTCGCCTTCCATGAGCGGCACGGTGATACTGCCCGAAACGGTGACCTGAATGATCTCACCGCTGGCCAGCATGCTGCCGGCTTCGGGCGACTGTGTCAGCACGGTGCCGTAGGACAGCTCCGACGGCTCCATGCGGGTGACCAGAACGGTAAAGCCGTATTTCTGGGCGGCGGTGCGGGCGGCACTCAGCGTACTGCCTTTGAGGGCGGGCACGCCCTGCAGTGCCGGGCCGGTGCTGACCGTGATGACCAGCACATCGCCGCGTTTCATCTGATAGCCGTAGGCGCGGCTTTGCAGAATGACCACGCCGGCGGGGGTGGTGTCATCGCTCTGGCGCAGCACTTCGATGACAAGGCCTTTCTATTCACCGATGCGCAGGGCAGTCGCTTCGGTTTCGCCCACCAGATAGGGGGCTTCCACGGTGCTGACGATATTGCGGGTCAGCAGAACGGCGGCGGCGGTCATGGCGGTAAGCAGCACAAAGGATAAGATCAATATCGGCAGATGCCGTTTGAAGCTTTTTTTGCGCACAGGTGTTTTGCCTGTGACCAGAATGGGCTGCTGAATGCCGGAGGTGGTAAAGGTGCCTGTTCCCATGGGAATGGCGACCGGCGGCACAGCGGGAGAATCAATGGCCGATTTGATGGCGCGTGCCATGGCGGCGGCATCGGGATAACGGTCCTTCGGCGCTTTGGCCAGAGCACGGAGCACCACGGCTTCCATGGCGGGGGAGACGGGATGCTTTGGCGTGGAAAGCCGCCGCGGTTCGGCGCTGATGTGCTGCATGGCAATGCTGACCGCTGTATCGCCCTCAAAGGGCACGTGACCGGTGAGCATCTCATACATGACCACACCCACGCTGTACAGGTCACTGGCGGCATTTACTTCTTCACCCTTGGCCTGCTCCGGCGAAAAATAGTGCACGGAGCCCAGCACGGCGTCATCCTTGGTCAGCGTATCGCTGCCGGCTACGCGGGCTATGCCAAAGTCCGCCACCTTGATCATGCCGTCCGGGCTGACCAGGATGTTTTGTGGCTTGATGTCCCGGTGAATGATGCCGTTGTTGTGGGCATGCTGCAGCGCGGAAAGGATGCGGATAGCCACCTGTGCGGCGGTGTCAGCGGGCAGGGTGGTACGCTCCGTGATGATCTCCTTCAGCGTGCGGCCTTCCACATATTCCATCACCAGAAAGCGGTTGCCGTCCTCGTTGCCGACATCCAGCAGGTTCACAATGTTGTGATGCCTCATCTTACCGGCGGCCAGAGCTTCTCTGTCAAAGCGGGCCAGAAACTCTTTATCGCCTGTCAGCTCGGGCTTGAGCAGCTTGACCGCTACCTGATGACCGGTATTCCGGTCCAACGCACGGTATACCAGCGACATACCGCCCTTGCCGATAAACTCCTGCAGCTCATACCGACCGGCAAACATGTGGCCGATCATGACCTCGCTCATGCATCGACCTCCAGGATCAGCACACTCACGTTGTCACGGCCGCCGGCGTCCAGCGCCATGGTGATCAGCTTTTCGGCGCATTCCTCGCCGCGGTATTCACGCATGACCTCGGCAATCTCATCATCGTCGATCATATCGTTGAGACCGTCGGAGCACAGCAGCCACACATCGCCCTGGCACTTGAGTACCTTCTGGGCGGCGGGGGTCACTTCTTCCTCGGTTCCCACCGCCTGCGTGATCACATGGCGATAGGGATGGGTCTTGGCCTGCTCGGGGGTCAGCGCGCCGCTGCGGATGAGGTCACCCACCAGGGACTGATCCTCGGTCATGCGCATCAGCTTGCTGCCGCGCATCAGATAGGCACGGCTGTCGCCCACCTGGGCGATATAGACATGTTCTTCGCCTTCCCACAGGGCAGTCATGGTGGTGCCCATGCCGCTCAGGGCAGTATCGGTCAGCTGCTTCTGATATACGGCGGCATTGGCATCCTGAACGGCGGCGATCAGCATGGGAGCGGAGGGCTCCTTACCTTTGAGGCTGTTTTCCATCACTTCGTTGGCCAGAGCGCTGGCGACCTCGCCGGCGTTGTGACCGCCCATGCCATCGGAAAGTACATAGAGCTTGATATCGTCATTGATGAGAACAGCGTCCTCATTGGTGTCGCGGATCAATCCGGCATCGGTTTTGAAGGCGGTTTTCATGTTGGTTGTTCCTCCCGGTCGTTCAGATAATGTCTGCGAAGCTGTCCGCAGGCTCCGTCAATGTCATCGCCCATCTCGCGGCGGCGGGTCACGGAGATGTGGCGGTTTTCCAGTTCACCCATAAATGCGCGGATAGCTTTTTCATCAGCGCCGCGCAGCGCCTTTTCTTCTACAGAGTTGAGGGGGATCACATTGACGTGGCACTGCATGCCGCGCAGGCGGGAAGCCAGCTCATCGGCATGACAGGGCAGGGAATTGAGCTTATCCACCAGAGCATATTCAAAGATGACACGTCGTCCGGTCTTTTCAATGTAATACCGGCAGGCATCCAGTACATCATCCATGGCGTAGGTATTGGCAATGGGCATCAGCTGGCGGCGGATGGTATCGTTTGGCGCGTGCAGCGACAGTGACAGCGTCACCGGCAGCCCTTCCTCGGCAAAGCGCCGCATGCGCGGCACCAGACCGCAGGTACTCAGAGAAATGTGCCTGAGCCCAATGTTCAGCCCCTCGTCGTGGCTGACCATGCGCAGAAAACGCACCGTTTCATCGTAATTGTCCAGCGGCTCACCGCTGCCCATCAGCACGATGTTGGAGATGCGGTCGCCGTCGATCAGGCGGTTGGCACAGTGCACCTGCCCCAGCATTTCCGCGGAGGAAAGATTGCGCACACAGCCGTTCAGGGTACTGGCACTAAAGGCGCAGCCCATGCGGCAGCCCACCTGCGTGGACAGGCACAGCGTATAGCCGTGGTGATAATGCATCAGCACGCCCTCCACGCAGTTGCCGTCCTCGAGGGCATACAGAAGCTTTCGGGTGCCGTCCAGCTGCGAAACCTTTTCAGTCAGCAACGATACCGGCTGCGCCGTGTAGCTTTCCTTGAGCGTCTGCCGCATGGCGGCGGGCAGATTGGTCATTTCGTCAAAATCTTTTCCCTTGTGCAGCCAGGAAAAAATCTGCTTGGCCCGAAAGGCGGGATAGGCGGACAATTCCGCTTTCAGCTCCTCCGGGGTCAAGGACAAAAGTGCTTTTTTATCCATGGTTACTTGCTTTTTCTCATGCGGGCTACGAAGAAACCTTCCACGTGGTCACGGTGCGGCAGCAGCTGCAGACCGTACGGACCGGCTACGGCACGAAGCTGTTCGGGCACCGTCGCGGGCAGCGCTTCCACGGTGAATTCGGGATGGCGCTGCAGGAAAGCTTCGATCTGCCGTTCGTTTTCGTCCTTGAGCATGGAGCAGGTGGAATAGACCATCACGCCGCCGGGACGCACATATTCGCAGCAGGTATCAAGCAGCTTCTTCTGCGTTTCGGTCAGCTCCTCGATCGATTCGGGGGTGGGGCGGTACTTGACATCGGGCTTGTCATCCATGACGCCCAGACCGGAGCAGGGCGCATCCAGCAGCACGGCGTCCATAGTGCCGACCATATCGCTGCGCAGCACAGAAGCATCACGGGCAGCCACACGCACATTGTCCAGATGCAGACGGCGTACCGTGCCGCGGATCAGTTCGGCGCGGTGATCGTGCAGATCCCAGGCGTACACACGACCGGCACCGCCCATGCGCTCCGCCAGATAGGCGGTCTTGCCGCCGGGAGCGGCGCAGGCATCCAGAATCTGCATGCCGGGGCGCGCGCCAACGGCTTCCGCCGCCAGCATGCTGCCTTCTCCCTGAATGGAGAAAAGTCCGGCTGCAAAGTCGCTGTCGCGGGCAATCTGCATGGCGCCGTACAAATAGACCGCGCCGGGCACGACGCCCTTTTCGGTCTCCCAAACTTTTTTGGCCAGCTGCGCCTCAAATTCCTTCTCTTTGCCATAGGTCGGGCGGATGGTGATGCTGTGCCGTTCGGTGCGGAAAGAGGCAATTTTGACCGCTTCTTCCACGCCATAATCACGGATGAGCTGCTCTGCCAGCCATTCGGGCAGGGAGTAGAGCACATGCAGCGCGTGAGCGCCTTCGGAAACATCGGGCCATTTGATCTCTTCCTTGCCGGCAGCCAGCTTGCGCAGCACGGCGTTGACCATGCCGGTGGCGTAATCCAGGCGCAGCGCACGGGTCAGGTTGACCGCCTCATTGACGGCGGCGCTGTCCGGCACACGGTCGTGCAGCAGGATCTGACATGCAGCGGTGCGCAGAATGGCGCGCACCTTGGGCTCCAGCGCGTCGGGGTCGGTCAAAAGGCCGTTCAGGGCAAAGTCAAGATAATACAGGTTTTCCAGCGTGCGGTACACAATGCTGGCGCACAGACGGCGGTCCAGCTGATTGAGGTTGACGGAGGAAAGCTTTTCATCCAGCGACAGGGCGGCGTAGGAATCCTTCTCCATCACGTCGCATAGCACATTGACCGCCACCAGACGGGGATTGGCTCCGGAAGGAGCCGTCTGCTCCGGCTTTGCGGCGGGATGAGGCATGCCCATCGGACGAGGGGCGGGTCTGTCACCGG
>JAKSQG010000111.1 GCA_024404275.1 Clostridia bacterium
CTGAAAGATGATTATTTGATTCCGCTGTAGGCAAAGGCGCGTACGATGCGCTTGTGGAACAAGGCATACACGATCATGATCGGCAGTACCAGAATGGTGTTGCCGGCCATGATGATCTCCCAGTCGAAGGAGCCCTCCACGTCACGCAGGGCGGCGATACCGATGGTCAGGGGATACACGTTCTGGGTGGTGCTCATGATGAGGGGCCAGAAGTAGTTATTCCATGTGCCGATGAAGCTGAGCATCATGATGGAGATCAGGGTGGGCATGCCCATGGGCAGCATGACCTTCATCATGACCTGGAACTCGTTGGCGTTATCCAGACGGGCGGATTCCAGCAGCTCATCGGGAATCTGCTTGAAGCTTTGACGCAGCAGGAAGATGCCGAAGGCATTGGCACCCATGGGGATAATCTGCGGCCACAGGGTGCGCAGCAGCTTCCACCTGGACATCATGCTGTAGATGGAAATGAAGGTGACCTGCGTGGGGATCATGAAGGCGACCATGACAATACCGAAGAGGATGCCCTGACCCTTGAAGTTATACTTGGCAAAGGCGTAGGAGGCGGGCACCATGATAATCACCTGCAGCACCAGTACGGCAATGCTGACCACGATGGAGTTCATGGTGTACAGACCGTAGGGACCGGACTGCCAGACCTTGACGTAGTTTTGCCACTGAATCTCACGCGGCCACAGCGTGGGCGGGAACTGGATGGTCTCCTGCAGCGTTTTCATACCGGAAATGATCATCCAGTAGAACGGGAACAGGAAGACACACAGCATGAGGATCTTGAGCAGCACGTTCAGCACAGCGGGGATGGTAATTGTTTTTTTCATTGCTTTTCTCCTCCCCCGCTTACTGATAATGGACCTTTTTGCTCAGGGCCCAGAAGTAGATGATGGTCATAACGCCCATGATGCCCATCAACACCACACCGGCAGCGGCGGCGTAACCGACCTTATTGAGGTAGAACGCCTGCTTGTAGATGTAGTACACCAGCACCTGCGTGGAGGTACCGGGGCCGCCCTTGGTCAGCACGCGCACCGTTTCAAACACCTTGAAGGAGCCGGTGGTGGCGGTGATGAGCAGCATGAACATCTGGGGAGAGATCATGGGGAAGGTGATCTTGAAGAACTTTGAAATGCGGCTGGCATTGTCCAGATCGGCCGCCTCATACAGTTCGGTGGGCACGTTCTGCATAGCCGCGTAGATCAGCATGGTGTTATAGCCGACGGCTTTCCACGTGGCGACGATGATGACCGACATCAGTGCTGTATCCGAGCTGTCGAACCATTGCAGCGGACCAATGCCGAAAACGCCCAGCGCCATGTTGAGCAGGCCGTTATCCTTGTTCATGATCCACGCCCACACCATGGCCACGCTCAGAAGCGAAATGACATGGGGCATGAACATGACGGAACGCAGCAGATTGTTGAGCCGTGTGCTCTTGGAGAGCCATACGGCAAACAGCATGGAGATCGGCAAGCCGAGGCCGACCAGGCACAGAGCATAAATGCCGGTATGCCACAGGGAGTCGATAAATTCCTTACGTTTGAAGATATACTCGAAGTTTTTGGTGTTGACCCACGTCGGCGTGCCGATCAGATCCCACTTCTGGAAGGAACGGACGGCCAGATCGCCGATGGGATAAATGACAAACAGTGCCAGGAAGACCATGGCCGGCAGAATAAACACATACGGCCGGATGCGCGGCCAGAAGCCGTTATCGTTAGCGGTTCTTTCCATATTTCAGCCTCACAGTTTCTGCATCCAGCCGGCAAAATCCTGATGGTCGGCACGGATGCGGACGCCGGATGCGTCAAACAGCTGAATGTTTTCTTCATTCACGTTGACATACACCTCGGTATCGGATTCAAAGCTGTCGTCCAGGCTCTTGACCATGACGGAGTTGTTGTCATAGCGGACCTGATAAATGGTCTCGGAGCCGAGCATTTCCTTGGTAACGATGGTGCCCTTGCGGCAGTAGAAGCTTTGGGTGGCATCGGAAGTCAGCGATACCTTTTCGGGACGGAAGCCGTAGGACACATCGGAAGCGGCAAATTTGAGCACGTTCATCTGCGGGGAGCCGATGAACTGCGCGGTGAAGAGGTTGTTGGGATCCTGATAGATGACGCGGGGCGAGGCTTCCTGCTGGATGACGCCGCCGTTCATCAGGATGATCTTGGTGGCCATGGACATGGCCTCGGTCTGATCGTGAGTGACGTATACGAAGGTGGTCTTGAGCTTTTTGTGCAGCTCGATCAGCTCGGTGCGCATGCTGACACGCAGCTTGGCATCGAGGTTGGAGAGCGGTTCATCCATCAGGAAGACCTTGGGCTTTTTGACCATGGCACGGGCCAGGGCGATGCGCTGGCGCTGACCGCCGGACAGGGTGGCGGGCTTACGCTCCAGCAGCTCGTGGATGCCCACGATCTCACTGATCTCTTCCACAAGGCGGGTGCGCTCATCCTTGGGGACCTTGTTGTTTTTGAGACCGAACTCGATATTCTCGCGGACGGTCATGGTGGGATAGATGGCGTAGTTCTGGAACACCATGGCCACGTTGCGCTTGGCGGGCAGCATGCGTGAAATATCCACGCCGTCCAGATAGACCTTACCGGAGGTCTGGGGGCCGATGCCGGCGATGATGCGCAGCAGCGTGGTCTTGCCGCAGCCGGAGGGGCCGATCATGACGGTAAAGGAACCGTCTTCAATATTCAGGTTGATGTTATCAAGAACGGTCTTTTCACCGAACTTTTTGACGATGTTTTCAAATCTGATCTCAGCCACGGGGCTACCTCCTGCTGTTTTGCAAACAAAAGTCTTTTTAAACGGGGAGAACCCGCTTGCGCGGGTTCTCCCCATTGATACGTGTTTCGATTAATAGGTATCGGTCACGCCGTTGGGGAAGATGGACTCGAAGCTGCCGATCATCTGATCCAGAGCATCCGCCACAGACAGGCCGTCATAGACGAAGGAGGTCAGGGTGTCAACGATTTCGATATCCACATCGTTCATGTAAGCGGACACGTGGGTTTCATTCAGGTAAGCCATCTGATCGTAGGCGACCTTCTTTTCGGGGGTCTCGGCCCACTTTGCGAGCACTTCGGGATCCTCTTCAACGCCCACATGGGTCAGGATGTAACCGGTCTTGAAGGAATGATAGATGTTGGCTTCCTTGCTGGTAAAGAACTTGACCAGCTCCCAGCCGGCGGCGGTTTCTTCAGCGGTCTTGTTGTTGGCCAGCATCAGGTTGGAACCACCGGTGTAGCAGCGGCGATACACGGAGCCGTCATCACGGACGATACCGGGCAGCATGCAGACTTCCAGATCAAAGCCGGCGTTGTCGGCGGCGCTCATGGCCTTGGTCAGGTTACCGGAGGACTGGAAGGCAATGGGCAGGCTGCCGGCCTGGAAATCTTCCCAGTAACCGCCGGCGGTGATGCCGGGAGCCTCGAACCAACCGTTATCGATGATCTCACGCCACTTGGTCAGGGCCTTTTCCCAACCGTTGTTCAGGTAAGCGCAGCCCGCGTTGCCGTCAGCGCTCATGTACTCACCGCCACCGATGGTGACGATATACCAGGACCAGTAACCGCCGGCGATGGGATGACCATAGGCGGGCTTGCCGGTCTTGGCGTACCAGGCTTCGCAGATGGCCCAGATATCCTGCCAGGTCTCGGGAGTGGCAGCATCTTCGCCCATAGCTTCACGAACCAGATCCATGTTGACGTACATCAGCTGGGTGGAACGGCCGTAAGGCACGGAGTAGACGTGACCGTCAGCGGGATCGGTGGAGAAGCGCAGGGCGCTCTCATAGAACTGACCGAAATCGTAGGCGGGATCGTTGGCCGCGGCATAGGCGGTCAGGTCGATCATGGTGTTCTTGTCCTTCTCACCGAGGCTCATGCAGGCATCGATGATGGTGACGACGGGGTTTTCGTTGGAGGTATAACCGACGTTGAACTTGGCCAGAACGTCAGCATAACCGCCGGAAACATACTGGGGAGTGACATGGTACTTGCCGGCATACGCCTCGTTGAAGGCATTGCACAGATACTCCATGGCCTCGGCGTTGGCGCCGGAGCCCCAGTTGTGGTAGATTTCGATCTCGACGACTTCTTCAGCGGATGCGAAGGCGCACAGGCCGAGCATCATCACCAGAGCGAGAAGCAGGGATACGAGTTTCTTCATGGTAGAATCCTCCTTGTTATTATATAAACACGCTCTCCGGCGTGTTTACTACGAGTGAAACTATTGATACTTTCGATGATTTAATTATACACATCGCACAAAGCGTTTGCAAGGGCTGATGGCGATTTTGACGATTTTTCAGCCAAATCCGACTCGTTTTTCACTTTCCGTCAAATTCCGTCACGATTTTGTCACGAATCTGCATTTTCATGATCGATATATGCTCAACATGCGCTTTTTTGTATTGACAATCCCCCCTGAAGCTTCTAAGATAGTGGATGAAGAGAAAATTGTCCTTCATATTCTTTCACGTCATGTCACTTTGAAGGAGGGACCGCCTCATGCTGATGGCCGAAAGGCAGAAAAAGATACTGGAGCTGCTGCGTGAAAGCGAGTTTCTTTCCATTGCGGAGCTGTGCGGCGAAATGCATTTCAGTGAATCCACACTGCGCCGTGACCTTCAGAAAATGGCACACGCCGGGCTGATCACCTGCACCCGCGGCGGCGCCATGGCAAACAGTGCCGTCAGCATGGAAACGCCTGTCGAGCTGCGTCAGGAAGTCAATCACGCGGTCAAATGCCGCATTGCCCGTGAAGCCGCGCAGCTGGTGGGAGATAACCAGATATTGATGATGGACGCGAGCACCACGGTGATGGAAATGATCCCTTTCCTCAAATCCAAACGCAACCTGACCATCATCACCTGCTGTCTGACGCTGGCGCAGCGTGTCGCCGATGAGCTGAACTGCACGCTCATCTGCCCGGGCGGCAAGTATCACCGTCCCACAGCTTCTTTTACGGGCATCAATGCCATCTCCTCGCTCAGCAACTGGTTTGCGGATATGATGTTCTTTTCCTGCACAGCCATCGACCCGGTGAACGGGCTGACCGATAACGGCGATGACTTTGCGCAGCTCAAGACCGCCATGCTGCAGCAAAGCAAGCGCGCCATCCTGCTGGCTGATTCCGGCAAGTTCGGAAGCACAGCCTCCTACCGGCTGCACCTGAACAACATATCCGACATCGTGGTGGATTATCAGCCCATCCTCGACCAGGATGAGTGGAAAAGCTACCGTCAAAAAATGATCTTCGTATAATAATATAAATAAGAAAGGCGAACCGCTTATGAAAACAGTGACCGCCGTCACCCTGAACCCCT
>JAKSQG010000112.1 GCA_024404275.1 Clostridia bacterium
GGCTCCAGCCTGTCCGCCTGCATGTATGCCCTCACCGCCTGCCGCATCGGCAAGCCCGATCTGGCATGGGAGCTGTTCATGAAGACTGCCTGCATCGACGTCCTCGGCGGCGGCAAGGAATGGGCGGGAGAGATCTACATCGGCGGCACGCATCCCGCCTCCAACGGCGGCGCGTGGATGATCGCCGCGCTGGGCTTTGCGGGGCTGCGCATGAAGAACGGTCAGCCCACGATCCATCCCAACCTGCCTGAACAGATCAGCAAACTGGTCTTCCCCATCACCGCGGGCGGAAAACACCTGCGCGTCACCGTCACACACGGGGGCGGCATCATCGAGGAAGCATAAAACCATTGCTTTATCAAAGCATTTTGTGTTATTATCCTTCCGTAACGTGTTTTTAAGAAAACCGCCGAAAGGAACAAGCAGGCATGAAAAATATTCTTGTCGTTCTTCCCGTTCAGGAGGCGCACAAGCGTTATCTTGAATCCATGGCCCCCGACTGCCAATTTGTCTATTCCACCATTCCCACCGTCACCGAGGAGCAGGTCAATGAAGCCGATATCATTATCGGCAACGTGCCGCCGGCCAAGGTCAGTCAGGCCAAGCATCTGCAGTGGATGCAGCTCAACTCCGCCGGTGTGGACCCCTACTGCAAGCCCGGCATCATCGGTCCCGACACCATCCTGACCTGCGCCACCGGTGCTTACGGTCTGGCAGTATCCGAAATGATGGTCGCCATGTCCTTTATGCTCTGCCGCAAAATGGACCTGTATCAGCGCAATCAGATGGAAAACAAATGGCATCTGGAAGGCGCTATCACCTCCGTGTGGCATTCCACCACGCTGATCCTCGGTCTGGGCGAGATCGGCGGCGAGTACGCCAAGCGCATGAAGGCGCTGGGCAGCCATGTCATCGGCATCCGCCGCAACACCGCCAACAAGCCCGATTATCTGGATGAGATTTACACCATGGATCAGCTGGACGAGCTGCTGCCGCGGGCGGATTTTGTCACCATGGTGCTGCCGGGTACGCCCGAGACCTATCACATCATCGATGAGCGCCGCATGCGCCTGATGAAAAAAGGTGCTTACCTCATCAACGTGGGCCGCGGCAACGCGGTCGACTGCATGGCGCTGGACAAGGTGCTGCGCGAAGGCAATGTGCTGGGCGGTGCCGCGCTCGATGTGACCGAGCCCGAACCCCTGCCCGCCGATCATCCGCTGTGGAGCGCCCCGCGCTGCATCATCGCGCCCCATGCCGCCGGCGGCTTCCTGCTGCCCGAAACCTTTGAGCGCGTCGTCCGCATCGCGGGCAAAAACATGCAGCGCTTCCTTGCCGGAAACATCGAGGCCATGGGCAACCGCGTCGACCCCACGACCGGTTCGGTCTCCCACCGCATGGCCAGCGGCGAGCTGGAAGGCTGATAAAGTTCAACACCAAAAAGGATTTGCAACCCGAAAGGGCAGCAAATCCTTTTTTTATGATGTTTTTTGCAACCCCTTCAGGCTGCGGAGCAATCAGAAATCAACCGATTCATTCAGACCGATGTGCATTTCATAATAGCTGCCGTTATAAAAAACCATGTTCATGTACATTTCGCCCAGCTCCGCATAGGCTTCATCATCAGCCCACGGCACAAAATTGCCGCCTGCGGAACGGACAGCACGACCGATCTCGTTGGGGCTGGCCCAGTCAAGCGTCACACCGAGGTAGCGGATAGAGGGCATGCGGTTGTATTTGCAGAAAGATGTGCTGTTGACGACAAAACGTGACAGCTTCTTGCTTTGCGTGTTTCTTCCCAGAAGAACACCAAAGCTCATGCCGTTCTTTTCGAGGCGAAGATACATGCAGAAGCTGCCGGAGGGTACCGTGTCGTTCGCTCTGTAGATGCGATCGACTTCATAACCGTTTTGGATCCACTCCTGATAATCGGTACCAATGCGCCAGCCGTTTTCCAGAAAAGCTTCCAGACGGCAGGGAAGCGTGTACGATACACCATCGATCGTGATCGTATCGATGGCCGCTGCCGCGCCGGCGGATACGGTCATCAGCAGCATCAACAGCGTCAAAGCAATGAGCTTTGTAAAAACCTTTTTCATGATCGTTTCCTCTCCTTTTGTGTGTTCAGACGGCTTTGACGCTGCCGCGCTCCACCAGATAGACCGGCAGAATGACCTTCTTTTCGGCAATCTCCTATCCGCGAAGCTGCGCCAGAATCATGTCGGTGGCCAGATTACCCTTCTGCTCAGCATCCTGATGGATGGTGGTCAGCCCGGGGGTGGTCAGCTGCGCCAGATAATGATCGTCAAAGCCCACAATGGATTTATCCTCCGGCACACGCACGCCGCACTCGCTGAGACCCGCCATGATGCCCGCCGCCAGAATATCGGCCGAGGTCACCACACCGGTGATCTCGGGTCTGCCCGCCAGCTCACGCCCCAGCCGTTTGCCCTCCTGCACGGAGATCTCCTGCGTAAACACCAGGCTCGGGTCAAAGGGCACATTGTATTCCGCCAGCGCCCGCTGATAACCATGCAGACGCTGCTCGATCACGCCGCCCGGCTGAACGGAGGGCGAGGCGAAAGCAATGCGACGGTGACCGTTTTCCAGCAGATGCTTTGCGGCCAGATAGCCGCCCTGCTCATCCTACAGACCAATGCAGCACACACCCGGATCATCCACATAGCTGTCGATCAGCACAAAGGGAATGCCCAGATGCCGCGCCGCCTCAAAAAACTCATCCTGAAACATGCCCATCAAAATGAGTCCCGACAGCTGCCAGCTGTGGATCAAGGAAGTCAGCGCGTCCGCATCCTCCACGGAACGGATCATCAGGTAATAACCTTCCTCACGGGTACGGTTTTCCACACTGGCCACAATGGAGCTTGTGAACGGGTCGCTCATGTTGCTGCCCATGTTCTGCGGCGTCATGTGCGTGACAATGCCGATGATGGTGGATTGATCGTTGGCCAGCGAACGGGCAGACATACTGGGAGCATAATGCTCCCGCTCGATGATGGAGGTGATCTTTGCGATCACATCAGCCGATACGCGGCTGGTGCGGTTATGGACCACGTTGGAAACCGTGGTGATGCTCACGCCGGCCTCGGCGGCAATATCCTTCAGTGTGACCATGGCATTCTCCAATAGCGATATATCGCTTCAGATGCGGGCAAACGCTCCAAAGCACAATGTAACAAGTATACCTTTTTTCCCGCACGTTGCAATACTTTTGTCAGCAAAAATATAAAACTTTTCAAAGAAAAAGCGGAGACAGGCGTGCTGTCTCCGCATAAGAGTTTCAACGATTACTCGCCGAGGTCAGCCACGAACTGCTGGATGGGCAGCTGGGCGGGCTTGCCGGTCTCGGGCATGGTCATGCCTTCAACGGGGTTGGCGGTCACGGGAGCAACGGCCTCAGAGAAGCTGATCTCATCCAGCCAGATGACGCACTTGGCAAAAGCGCGGATGTGGAAAGCGTTGGTCATGCCCGGGAAACCGGAAGCTTCCAGGTCGATCACCAGATCCTGCCATTCGGGGGTGATGGTCGCCTTGGAACCGTCGGCCAGCACCAGGTCAGAGAAGCGGGCAGCATAGAACTTGCTGTCTTCGGGATGCCAGTCCATGATCAGCTTGGCTTCCTCGCCGCCTTCAGCGCCCTTGACGCGGATGGTCACGTACTTGCAGTAGGAGATGCCGTCCAGGCGCCACATGTCAATGGCTTCGCCCCAGTTGGCCATCCAGTCGCCGGCAGCGGCGTAGTATTCTTCTTCGGTGTCGTAGTCTTCCTTGTCATACGCCTTGGGACGCATGTCCAGCTTGATGGCGCCGTCTTCGTTCTTGGCACGCAGGTTGGCCCAGTTGTCCCACCAGATGGGAGCGCCGTTGGGGGCGAGTTCGGGCTTGGCGTTGGGATCACGATCGTCAAAGTTGTCCCACAGGAACACTTCGCCCTCAGCCAGGGCAGCGGCGGCGACGGTGAAGATCATCATCGCGGCGAGCAGGAAAGCAAGGAACTTCTTCATGATGAGTACCTCCTCAAGTAATATGTGGTTTAGCAGGTTTAACGCTAAACCTACTGTCTATTTGGATTATATCATCCCTAATAGCACAAGTCAAGGGGAAAAACGATGTTTTCTGCGATTTTACAAATTCTTTTTGCGCGAAGTATTGCGTATTTCCTTATTTCCTGTATAATAAACAAAAAAGGGCGGTTTAACGCTCAACCTAATTGCACAACAGGAGGACTCCCGCAGATGAAAAAGACGCTTTTGCGCTCCCTTCTTGCGCTGCTGCTGACCGCGCTGCTCTTCGGCGCCGCCGCTCACGCGGAGGAGGAACCCACCTTGCTGACCATCTATGAAGGTCCCAAGACCATGACCACCTCGGCGGACGCCGCCGTCAAGGTCAATGGCTATGAGCTGTTTGTCTATGACATCATGGTCAACCATGAGCACATCTGGAACGCCAACACCATCCCCACCACCACGCCTGTCACCTACTTTGACTTTGAAGGCCGTGTGAAGGTCGAGATCACCATGCCCGGTCTTGCCGCCATCGAGAGCGCCGTCGTGCAGCCCCTCTCCTATGGCATCGTGCCCGAGGTGAAGGACAACACCGTATCCTTCCTGATCACCGAGCCCGGTCAGTACACCGTGGTGTTCAACGGCAGCGTCAACAAGGCCCTGCACATTTTCGCCAATCCGCTTGAGACCGATATCCCCGACCCCAACGACCCCGATGTATTGTACATCGGACCCGGTGAGTGGGTCATGGATGCCATTGCCCTCTCCGACGGTCAGACGCTGTACCTGTCCGGCGGTGCCGTGCTGCACTCCATCCTGTCTGTTGCCAACGTTAAAAACGTTACCATCCGCGGCCGCGGCATGATCGACGGCAGCGATTACGCCGCCTGGAACCAGCCCGGCTCTTACGCCCGCGTGCCCATCGACCTCAACCACTCCAAAAACATCACGGTCGAAGGCATCTGCATCGTCAACTCCAACTGCTGGAACGTCAACTCCTACTCCTCCAAGGATGTGACCATCGATAACGTCAAGGTCATCTCCGGCCGTCAGAACGGCGACGGTTTCACCTTCCAGTCCTGCACCAACCATGTGGTCACCAACAGCTTTGTCCGCAGCTGGGATGACAGCCTCGTCATCAAAAACTACTCCGGCTCCACCAAGGGCATCACCTTCAAAAACATGCAGGTGTGGACCGACCTGGCCCAGTCCATGGAGATCGGCTATGAGACCGACAAGGGTCTGACCCTCGACCCCGAGATCAGCGATGTGCTGTTTGAGG